>JAILMV010000108.1 GCA_024692185.1 Bacteroidales bacterium
GGCTGAGGTCCAGCAGGGGAGACTCTTCGTTCAGCCGGAATACGGATATCTGGAGCTTTCCGCTCGCGAAATCCATGGTCTCGGAACTGGAGCTGCGCTTCAGTTGCGCCACTATCTCGTCCGCTGCAATTCTCTCGGGATAGAACAGCAGCTCGATGCCCAGTTCGTTGAACAACAAGCGGTTATCTGCCGAAAGATACTCCTCGTCATTTACCCTGGCAAGCACCTTGGCGGCGCCCATCCTCTTGGCGAGCAGGGCACCCACGATATTGGTTTCCTGCTGGGTTGCCGGATATACGGCTATGAAAAGGTCGGCCTTGGATACTCCGGCCTTGTTAAGTATGGCGGTCGATGACGGGCTACCTTCGATTATCCTTACGTCCAGGGTGTTCCTGATGCTGGCAAGCCGGGTCTCGTTGTTGTCGATGACCGTGATGTCGTTGCCTTCGCCCCTGAGCATCTTTGCCAGGTGCGATCCAACTTTACCTGCTCCGAGGATTACTATTCTCATGACGACTCTACTTTAACAATATAAATATTCCGGTAAGTCCGGAAACCTTTGCGCCGGGGATTGGCTGCTGCTGTGCAGGAGCCTGATTCCTAAGGACTTTCCATTCTCTGTGAGCGTCCCTTACCGCCCTTGCAAGGCCGGGCTTGCCGATGCAAAAATAAGCAATTCTTGCACAATAATCCAAATATACGCGCACGCGCAGGAAGCGCGCGGCTTTGCGCTCTGCTTTTTCCTTGGAAAGACCCTGGGTCTGATAGGTCCCGGCGAGATTCTTCTCCAGGGCCATCAGATTGTTGCGGAAGTTGAGCTTCAGCTTCAGCGGTGAGGTCGGGGGAAGGGTACCTCCTCCAAGATGCCATACCACCGATTGGGGCACTACATTGACCTTCCATCCGGCAAGCTGCGCCCGCCAGCAGAGGTCGATCTCCTCCATATGAGCGAAGAAACGGTCGTCCAGCCCTCCAAGCTGCTTCCAGAGACTGCTGCGGATCAGCAGGCAGGCTCCGGTTATCCAGAGCACGTCGGGAGAGCACTTGTCGTATTGGCCCCGGTCTTGTTCAACCTTCTTCCAGATACGTCCGCGGCAGTAGGGGAAACCGAAACGATCCAGCAACCCTCCTCCTGCCCCGGCATATTCGAAACGGCTGATGCGCTCATAGTCATCTCCTTTCCGGAGAAGGCCGTGTAGCTTGGGGCCGCAGATACCGCATTCCGGGTGGCTCTCCATCCAGTCTAACAGCGGTTCCAGCCATCCGTCATCTACTTCGATGTCGGAGTTGATCAGTACGAAATAGTCGTAGCCGTCACCCTCGAGGACCTCGAAGGCTTTGTTATAACCACCGGTAAAGCCATAGTTCCTGTCCAGCAACACAGTGCGTGCTTCGGGAAACTCTTTCTGGAGGACCTCGCGGGAGCCGTCATCGGAGCCGCTGTCTGCGACCACCAGATCGGCCCCTGCCTGTTTGCACGAACTCAGCAGCCCCGGGAGGAATCTCCTGAGGTAAGCTTTTGTGTTCCAGTTCAGTACGACTACGGCAGTTTTCATTCTATTCCTTGTCTTTACAGCAACATTCGTGCTCGCCTTCACCTTCGTGCTTATGGCAGCATTCATGTTCGCCTTCGCCTTCATGCTTGTGGCAGCATTCGTGCTCGCCCTCGCTCTCATGCTTGTGGCAATTGCCTTTGCCCTTTCCGTGGCAGCAATGATGCTCTTCCTCCTCTTCAAGAGGCAGATATTCACCATGCAGGCCTTCGTCCAGCTCCTTCTTGCTGGCATCGCGTACGGAAACCACTTCCACATCGAAGTTCAGGGTCTTTCCGGCTAGCTGATGGTTGAAGTCCATGGTTACGCTGTCCTCCTTTACTTCTGCCACAGTACCCTGTACCACGTGTCCGGTGCTGTTGAACATAGGTACGATGGTGCCAATCTTGAGCAGATCCTCGCGCAGCACGCCGCCGACCTCGAACGAAGACTTGGGGATGTCGAAACGGAGCTGGGGATTCACGGTTCCGTAGCCTTCCTCAGGGGAGACGGTGATGGCGAATTTGTCGCCGGGCTCGTGGCCTTCAAGACCCTTTTCGAAGCCGGGAATCATCATGTGCGTGCCGTGGATGTACTCCAGGGGCTGTCCCTCAGGCGACTTGTCAACTTGTTTTCCTTCTACGGTGAGGCAGTATGCGACTGCTACGACTTTGTTCTGTTCTATCTTCATATCTTGTCTGTAATTTGTTTCTATTCTATCCGCTGAAATCGACATTGTCGAAGGCCAGGGTGGGTGTCAGTTTGGCCCTGCAGCGCCGGGCATCGTTCCCTGCTGCAATAATCTGGCCCCAAAGCTTGACTATATTGCCGGTTATCAGCATTTCGCGTACCGGATGCACTATCTTGCCATCCTTGAAGCGGTAGCCCTGTATGGCATAGGAGAAATCTCCGGTGGCAGGATTGCTGTTGCCTCCGCAGAAATCCGTTATAAGGATTCCATCCTGGCAGAGTTGCATCAATTCGTTCCTGCCTCCTGGCATGTTCAGCGGCGGAATGTAGGGCCTGATGGCATCTTCTATGGTAGGAGGGATGCCCAACTTGTTGGCCATATAGGTATTCACGAAATACTCCTGGACCACTCCGTCCTTTATGATGTAGTGGTTCGAGCTGGCCACACCTTCCGAGTCGAACATCTTTCCGCAGGCCTCTCCCGGAGTGCGCGGAATGTCCATTATGTCCAGTCCGGCAGGGAAAATCTGCTTCCCGAGCGAATCCGTAAGGAAGGAGTTCTTCTGCTGTATGCTGAATGCGTTCAAGGCGTTCAGTATCGGGTTCAGCACCTTCTGGGAGACCTCGCTGTCGATTACTGCGCGGTACTTACCGCTGGGGCAGCGCTTCGGTCCTATCTGCATTACGGCCTCTTCCAGGGCAGCGGGACCTACCTTCTCAGGATGGAAGTCCTTGAGCAGGGGAGATGCCTCCCACCAGCCTCCGCTGTACTTATGGCCGCGATTGTCCTCTATGGTAAGCTCGGTGAAGAACTCGAAGGATGTCTCAGAATGCAGCACTTCCGTACCCTGGGTATCTACCACGTAGTTATGGTACTGCGAATCCGAATACTCTCCTTCCTGCGAGACTATCTTCCACTTCTTGTCATATGCGCTGATGGCATTCCCGAGGGCGAAAGCTATCCTCTGCTCCGGAGTCACGCTCTCCCAAGCCGGATCGCAGATTCCGAGTTCCTTGCCGTCCTTGGCATCCTTCGCCGTACGGGCAGGATCCGGAAGGTCGCGGGCAGGGTCCTCCGCCAGCATCCTGGTGGTTCCGACGGCCTTTCCTATGAAGGCCCTGAGGGATTCCCTGTCGAGCTTGTTGGTGGAGAAAGTGCCGTAGCGCCCATCTACGTAAAGATTAAGGCTGATGCTCCTGTCCAGGCATCCGCTCACCTTGTCCACCTCCGAGTCGAGGGTGGCCACTATGCTCATTTCGTTCTTGCTCAGGCTGGCCCTGGCCTTGGAAGCACCGGCCTCCAACGCCATCTGCAGACACTCGCGGGTCAGCTTCAATTCTTCTTTTTCAAGCATATTACTCTCCTCCGACTGTCAGGCTCTTTACCAGCACGCTAGGGATTCCGCAGCTCACAAGGGCGCTTTGCTCCTTTCCGCAGGTCCAGGTGCTGTTGTCTATCTTGAGGTCCGAAGCCACCGCAACAATGTCCGCAAGGGCTTTCGGGCCATTTCCTACTATGTTAATATCCTTTACCGGCATCGTCAGGCGGCCGTTTTCTATCAGGCGTCCGCTTTTTACGTAGAAGGTGAAATCTCCCTCTCCTATCTTGACCTCTCCATTGCTGAACTGGTCCACGAAGATTCCCTTCCTGACGCTGGCTATAAGGTCCTCGCAGCTTCCGTCCCGCCCGCTTTCCATATAGGTGCAGCGCATGCGGGGGATGGGGTTGTAGCGGAACGATTCCCTGCGGCCGTTGCCGGTGGGGGCCACTCCGTAGAATGATGCGCTGATGCGGTCGTGAAGATAGCTGCGCAATATCCCATCTTCCACCATATATGTCTTCTGCCCGGCAATGCCCTCGTCGTCCACGTTGATGGAGCCGCGGTTTCCGGGGATTGTGGCATCGTCGATGATGTTGATGCCCTCCGCTGCGACGCGGCATCCCATCTTGTCGCTGAAGATGCTCTGTCCCTTGCGGTTGAAATCGGCCTCGAACGCATGTCCCATGGCCTCGTGCAGCAGTATTCCGGATGCGCCTGCGGCCATTACCACAGGCATCTTCCCGCCTTTGGGCCTGCGGGCCTCGAACCTCTCGTCCATCCCGCTGGTAACAGCCTCCGCAAGCTCTTCCACCAGCGAATCCGACATTATTTCCACTCCGGCCCGGAAGCTCTTGGAGGCGTTGTTCATCTCGGTACGGCCTCCTCTTATGAAGATTACCGTGGTGGTTAGGCTGCCCACCGGACGGGTGTCGGCAGTGGTCTCGCCGAGGGAATTATACATCAATATGTCGCTGACCTGCCAGCTGAGGGCGGCTATCACCTTATGGACGCTGCTGTCCTTGGCGCGGATGGCTGCCTCAAGTTTCTGGAGCACGGGCACGAAGCGAGATGCTTCGGACTGGCGCCAGTCTTCCTTCATAGGATAGAAGTCCTGCCTGCCGGAGACCTTGCTAATGTAGGGCTTGCCGGCTGAGCCGTGGCCGCTGCCTGCCGCCGAAGCGATTACCGAGGCGTTGCGGGCAGCCGTCATAAGGGCAGCGATGTCCGTGCTTTCGGCATAGGCATAGCCTGTCTTTTCTCCTTTGAGTACGCGGACTCCGCATCCGTAGTCGATATGCGAACCGCCGGAACTGACCTCTCCGTCGCGCAGCACAAGCTCGCTGTAGGACGTGTCCTCGAAGAACAGGTCGCACCAATCTCCACCGTTTTTCATGCCCTCGGCAACCAGGGTCCGAAGCTGCGCGGAACTCACTCCGAACAGGTTCAGATATTCATCTTTCGTTTTCATCGACGTAGGCCAGTTTATGTATCAGGTCGTATTTCTCCTGATCCTTGATGTTGACGCCCCTCTCGGAACCCTCGGCAACTATAGTGAGAGGTTCCGTGGAATTGTCCGCCAGCAACCAGCGGTCGCAGATGGGGGCGTAGGTCTCGAAGAAGTAATTGAGACCCATGTAGTAGCGCCTGCGCACAACCTCCTCCGGGATGTTGTGCCCTCCGGCCGCCACTCTGTTCTTTACTCTGGCAATTGCCAGTTCGGGGGATTTCAGCCAGAAATACAGTATGCTCACCATGTAGCCTCTGGACTTGGCATCGTTGATGATTCCGAGCAGGGACCTGGTGGCAAGTGTGGTTTCCACGCTGAAGTCCATATTGTTTTCCAGCAGATAGTATATCTTCCGCAACATGTAACGGCTGGCCGTCACCGAAGCTTCCGCCGGATTGAAGGGCGAAAGGCTCTTCGCGAATTCATCGGAATTCACGAACTGGCTGCACTCCAGCATCTCGGGAAGTAGGGTGTAGGAAGCGGTGGTTTTTCCGGAGCCGTTGCATCCGGAGATGATATACATTCTAGGCATTGTTCACTCCATATCCGAAGAGCGCGAAATCGCCCTTCGCAGGATCGTCCGGGAAAAGCTCCCGGAATGAATCTGTAATGTCGCGGGCCGTGACTATGTCCTTCGATTTACGGGAGGTGAGTCCAAGCTCCGCAGCCTGGCGGTACACGTGTACGTCCAGGGGGATGACAAGATCGCGCTTGTCGCTGTTTTTCCATAGGCCGAGATCTACCCGTCCATCGTCCCTGACCATCCAGCGGCGCATCATCCAGATCTTCTTGTTGGCCGCTTTAGGATCGGCCTTCTGACCATAGATGCGCACCCGGGTCTCGTCTGCCGAGAGGGATTCCAGGGAATCGTTCTGGGAGTAGAAATTCTTCAACCTCTTGCAAATTGCGGCCACCTCGCTCCATTTCACCGTGCGGTGTATGGAGGAGCTGTCGTTACGCCAGTCTCCGGCCATCACATAGTCGAAAGGCCTCCACATCATCTCGTCGAACAGGCGGCTGCAGTCGCGCACTATCATTGCGCGCCGACCCCAGGCGAAATGTGCGGAAAAGACTGCCGCGATCTCCACGTCCTGCAAACTCGGCCGCCATTCGCCGCCCTCGAAACCGAGGACGGGCTGGATGGTGGTCATCATATTGCAGAAGCGCCGGGGGAACGCTATAGGATCTTCCTCGAAATACTTCGGGTTGTTGTAGCGCTCCGCCCAGGCAAGAAGTTTATTCTTTAATTCGTCTGTCATTATTTGGTTACTCTTTCAAGCCATTTCACCATTCCAAGCATCACGCCCATGGAGATGAGGCAGACAACCAGGAATACGGTCCAGCATTTCCAGATGGGCCAGGCATTGTACATGACGGGGCCTATCCAGATAAGGAGGTTACCCACGGCCGTGGCACCCAGCCAGAGACCCTGGCAGAGGCCGAGCATGCTCTTGGGTGCTACCTTCGAAACGAAGGAGAGTCCCAGAGGGGAGATGAAGAGTTCGGCGACGGTAAGGAAGAAATAGGTCACGATCAGCACCCACCAGTCTGCCTTCATGCCGGCTGCAACACCCTCGTCAAGTGCGCGGAACTCGGTTCCGGAAGGATATCCGTTGGAGAAGGAGAAGATGGCCAGGAAGAGGTAGGCCATGCCTGCGATTCCCATACCGATGGCAATCTTGCGGGGGGTAGATACGTTCTTACCCCTCCTTGCAAGCGCTGCGAAGAGCCACATGATGACAGGGGTGAGCACGATCACGAAGAAAGGATTCACTGCCTGCCAGATTTCGGGGGCTATCTTGTCCGTCTTCACAAAGTCGCGTGCGAATACGGAAAGCGACTGCCCGTTCTGATGGAAGGAGAACCAGAAGAAGATGGCGATGCCGAGCACTGCGAAGAGGGCATACATCCTCTGCTTGATTTCCTTGGCCATTGCTACCTTTTCCTCCTCAGTGTAGCTGGCGGTGTTGGCGGCAGCCTTCTTTGCGGGGGTGGGGAACTTCTTCTTGTTGGACAGGAAGATCAGCAGGGAGATGACCATTGCGGCAACCGAGGCGATGAACGAGAAGTGCACGCCCTGATTGAAGACCTCCAGATAAGCAGCAGGATCGAAGTTGCCGCCGTCAAGGGTGACGGCGCTGGAAAGGCTCTCGTATTTGGCCATCTGGTCGCCGATATTGCCGTTGATCACCTTGTGACAAAGCTCGGGAAGGTTGGCATTATAGAGGAATCCGTTGACCTTGAGCCACCACTCGCGCAGCAGGGGAGCTACGAAGGGAGCGATGAGGCCGCCGATATTGATGAATACGTAGAAAATCTGAAAACCGGAGTCGCGCTTGCTCTTGGCGATGTTGAGTGCTTCTTCGCCCTTCTTGGCTTCCTCTGCCTCGTAATTGTCGTACATCTGACCCACGATGGCCTGGAGGTTACCCTTGAACAGACCGTTACCGAAGGCAATCAATAGAAGAGCCAGGCAAGTGAAGGGTAGGAGCCAGGATGTGTTGGTAGATGTGGCCGTGATAGGAATGGCGAGCAGGATATAGCCGAGAGCCATTACCAGAAGGCCCTTCTGGATGGTGCCCTTGTAGTCCTGAGTGCGGTCTGCTATGACACCTCCGACCAGCGAAAGCACATAGATTAATGCATAGAATACTGAATAGATCACACCTGCTTTACCATCGCTGATACCGAATTTGGAGCAGAGGAAGAGCAACAGTACGGCGTTCATTATGTAGTAGCCGAAGCGTTCGCCCATGTTGCTCAATGCGGCTGCAAGCAGCCCTTTAGGATGTCCTTTGAACATATTTTAAGCTTTATAAAGATTTCAAATACTTACAAATATAATAAAAAAGGGTGATTCCGGCAGCGCTTTTCCCCGAATTTGGCTATATTTGTGAGTTATGCTACATGAGAAAAAAAGCGTAGGTGTCGTGCTTGTCGAGGCAATTCTCGGCCTGTTTGCACGTCTGCCTCTGCGTTTCCATATCTGGATAGGCCGTTTTGTCGGCTGGTTTCTTCGTTCGGTCATCCGCTACAGGCGCGATGTCGTTATCACCAACCTTTCCCGCAGTTTTCCCGATAAGAAGTATAAGGAAATCTCGGCCATTGCCAAGAAGTTCTATGCCCATCTTGGCGACATCTTCGCCGAGGCCATCTGGTTCGGAGGCTGCAAGGGCGAAAAGGGCAGGAAACGTCTCTACAATTCCTATCTTGCCGATGTTTCCAATCCTGAAACTTACAACGAGCTTTATGCCCAGGGCAGGAGCATGATGGTGCTTACCAGCCATGCAGGTAACTGGGAGATGCTCGGGGGTTGGTTCTGCTACAATCACGACGAGGCCAATCCCTTCGCTCCCGGATACACTACCATGAGGGTGGTTTACCGCCGCCTGAAGAGCGCTACCTGGGACAGGGTGATGGCGGACAACCGCTGCAACTGCCTGCGAGGAACCGGATTCGACGGCTATCTCGAGGCCGGCGAAGTCCTCCGCTCGGCACTCCGCGACAGGGACAAGAAACTTGTGTACGTGTTCCCCACGGACCAGTATCCCTATGGAATCGCCACCAAGCATAATGTCGGCCAATTCCTCAATCAGGAAACCTATGCCATGACCGGAGGCGCCGCCCTTGCCTGCAAGCTCGGGATGAGCGTAAGCTATCTCAGATGGAGAATCTTGGATAGCGGCCGATATGGTCTGGATTTTGTTCCTTTGTGCGAGGATGCCTCCAAATCCACGCCGGAAGATATTATGAGGGCGTACTACACGGAGCTGGAGAAAGACATTATAAATGAGCCATGGAATTATCTCTGGACACATAAAAGATGGAAATGACACTATGAAGAAATTGATGATCATTATCGCAGTGATGCTGCTCCCCACGCTGGTAAAGGCACAGGGAACGGTGTCCTATTCGATGCCCCAGACAGTTCTGGTGTTCAGCGTCGAAGCCCAGAAAGAAACTTTCTATGCCGGCCCTTATGCCCGCTATGCCCAGAAGTACCTGGGAGTCAGCGCGGAGCTTCACGACAGGGTCTCCTATACAGTGACTTCGGTCAAGCTTTTCCCTGCAGTGGAAGCCGACCAGAGCGTGCGTTATACCTATGTGATGAACGGACAGAGCCAGCCCCTCTTCCTCCAGCTCACCAGCCAGGGCCTGGTTTCCGGACCTTCGGGCTCATACAGCGGAGACAAGGGATGGAAATATCCCGCAGGCAAGGGCACGGGCTTTTCCGGAAAGGGCATACCTTCAAATCTTACGGAGCGCACCAATACCCTTTATGAGGCAGACAATCATGCCGTACGTCAGCGCGTGGTTGTTGAAAAGACCACCGAGGACAAGGCCAAGGAGGTTGCCGACAAGATCTTCGAAATCCGCGACAACAAATACAAGATATTGGTAGGGGATACCGACGCCACCTACAGCGGTGAGGCCATGAAGGCCACCATCGATGCTCTCAACAAGCTCGAGCAGGACTATCTGGCCCTCTTCATGGGCTTCAGCGAGTTTGGCTCCCAGTCGGCCACTTTCGAAGTGATTCCCGCTGCCAAGAAGACTCAGACCTATGTTGCCTTCCGTCTTTCCGACGAGGATGGCCTGGTGCCTGCCGACAACGTGTCCGGAAAGCCCTACTTCGTCCAGCTCAACGTGGAAGACGTGGCCGCCGCTCCTCCCGTGGAGGGCAAGGCAAAGCCTGTGCAGGTGGTCCACTACCGTATTCCCGCAGTCTGCGGAGTGCGCCTCACCGATGGCATCAGCACCCTCCTCCAGACCCGCGTCCCCATCTATCAGCTCGGTATCGTAGCTGCATATCCCGTTTATAAAACAAAATAATATATCATCATGTCAAGTATCAAAGATCTAAAACCCGCAAACGTATGGAATAATTTCTATCTTCTCACACGTCAGCCCCGTCCTTCCAAGCACGAGGAGAAGGTACGTGCCTTCCTCCTGGAATGGGGCAAGACCCACGGAGTGGAAACCTTTGCGGACGCTACCGGGAACGTCATAATGAAGGTTCCCGCCACACCAGGGTATGAGAATCGCAAGACTGTCATCCTCCAGGGGCATATGGACATGGTTCCTCAGAAGAATAACGATGTCAAGCACGACTTCCTCACCGATCCTATCGAAACCTGGATCGACGGCGAATGGGTAAAGGCCAAAGGCACTACCCTCGGCGCCGACGACGGTATGGGCGTTGCCATGGCAATGGCAGTCGCCGAGAGCAAGGATCTCAAGCACGGCCCCGTGGAAATCCTCATCACCTACGACGAGGAAACCGGTATGACCGGCGCCAACAAGCTCCAGCCCGGCGTGCTCAAGGGAGATATCCTCGTGAATCTTGACTCCGAGACCGAAGGCGAGCTCTATGTGGGCTGCGCCGGAGGTATGGATACCGAGGGCAGCGGCAAATACACCAAGGTCCGCAGGCCCGCAGGTTATGAGGCCTATTCCCTCCAGGTGAAGGGATGCCAGGGCGGCCATTCCGGCATGGACATCATCCTCTGCCGCGCGAATGCCAACCGCATCGCAGCCCGCCTCGTGGACCAGATTCTGGCCAAGACCGACAGCAAACTCGTGGAATTCGTGGGCGGAAACATGCGCAACGCCATCCCTCGCGAAGCAGATGTGCTCCTCTATGTGAAGGATCCTGCCAAGGTTGCCCGCGTGGTTACAAAGGCCGGCCGCGAGATCTTCGATGAATTCCGCCATACCGATCCCGATATGAAGATACTCTTCACTCCTACCGACGTTCGCAAGGGCTATGTCAAGGAGGATCAGGCCCGCGCTATCGTGAACGCCGTCCTGGCCTGCCCCGACGGAGTGGAGCGTATGTCCCAGACCATGCCCGGTACCGTGGAGACTTCCAACAACCTCGCCATCGTGAAGATTGCCGACGGAAACGTATCCATCGTCACCCTTATGCGCAGCTTCATCGACAGCGCCAAGGTCGCCCTTTCCCGCAAGATCGCGGCGGTTCTGAACAACGCCGGAATCAAGACCAAATTCGTCGGAGGATACTCAGGTTGGGCCCCGGACGACAAGAGCACCATCCTGCACGTGATGAAGTCTTCCTATAAGAAACTCTTCGGCAAGGAGCCCGAGGTAATGGCCATCCACGCCGGTCTGGAATGCGGTATCATAGGCGGCATCTATCCCGGTCTGGACATGATTTCCTTCGGTCCTACCCTCAAGAGCCCCCACTCTCCGGACGAGCGCTGCTACATCCCTTCCGTGCAGAAAGCATGGGACTTCCTTGTAGCCGTACTTGAGGATATCCCCGAAAAATAGAGCTACACAACAACCAAAACTTGATTGTTAGTTTTGTGTTGATAACTTTTCCTGAGGATGCATTGACAAAGTGCATCCTCTTTTGTTAACTTTGTCTGAGAAAACAGAACGTGTAACATTAAAACGGGTTGTCTAGGCAGCTCGGCTTTTTTAACCCTTATAACCTATAGATCTTATGGACGTCAGGAAAACAAACGGAACCATTGAGGAGTTCGATCTCGAGAAACTCAAGAAAGGAATTCGACAGACATACAAATCTACCGGACAGCGTTGCCCGGAGGAGGTCGTGGTATCCATTACCGACAACCTTTATATCTATGACAAGATGACGAGTCAGGAGATCCGCCGTCAGGTCGTGGATTCCCTCATGTCCATAAACAAGAAGGCCGCCCTCGAATATATCCAGAAGTTCGACGACGGTAAGGATCTGCGCAAGAAGCGCGACTTCATCAAGGATTATATCAAGGCTTCGAACGCTGCCACCGGTTCCAAGTTCGACGCCAATGCCAATGTTACGCGCAAAAATATCGTTACGCTTGGTCAGGAACTCTATAAGGAGAACAATATCAAGCAGAACCGCTACATCATGCAGGACAAGATCAAGAACCTCTATGGTGCTGAACTGTCCGACCAGTATATCCGCGACCTGGAGTCCCACGTGCTCTACAAGCACGACGAGAGCGGTACTCCCGGCTATCCTTACTGCGTGGCCATCACCATGTATCCTTTCCTGGTGAGCGGCCTGCGTGAGCTGGGCGGTGTTTCCGTGGCCCCTACCGACCTCAAGAGCTTCTGCGGCGAGTTCATCAACCTGGTGTACTCCATCTCTTCGCAGTTCATGGGCGCAGTGGCTACTCCCGAGTTCCTCATCTACCTGGACTATTTCATCCGCAAGGATTACGGTGACGATTATCTCAAGCGCCTGGACGAGGTCGTCGAGAACAATGCCAAGCAGCGCACCCTGACCAAGGTCATCGACAACTGCTTCCAGCAGGTCGTACACTCCATGAACATGCCTGCCGGCAACCGCGGATACCAGACCGTGTTCTGGAACATCGGCTACTTCGACAAGCCCTATTTCGAAGGCGTATTCGGCGATTTCCGCTTCCCTGACGGAACTGCTGCCAAGTGGGAGACCCTCGACTGGCTGCAGAGGCACTTCATGAACTGGTTCAACGAGGAGCGCAACAAGTACATCCTTACCTTCCCCGTGGAGACCATGGCCCTGCTGACCGACGGTGGTGACGACTATGCCGACAAGGATTACGCCGACTTCACCGCAGAGATGTGGAGCAAGGGACACAGCTTCTTCTGCTATCTGTCCAACAGCCCGGACAGCCTCAGCAGCTGCTGCCGCCTGCGCAACGTGATCCAGAAGGACGAAGACCAGCACAACCACACCACGCACCAGTACTCCATGGGTACCGCTTCCGTGGCCACGGGTTCCAAGTCCGTGATGACGCTGAACCTCAACCGTCTCATCCAGGATGCGGCACACAAGTACTTCGAGGAGAAAGGCGAACCGCTCGAGCCGGGACATCCCCTCACGATCGGAAGCTACGACAAGAACGAACTCTACCAGTGCATCCGTGAGAAACTCACCGCCGAGACCGAGAAGGTGCACAAGTACCAGACCGCGTTCAACGAAATCATCAAGGACTTCCTCAAGGCAGAGATGCTGAATGTGTACCGCGCCGGCTTCATCGAC
>JAILMV010000150.1 GCA_024692185.1 Bacteroidales bacterium
ACTGTCGCCCTCGGGGTCCGCCAAAGTCCATCCACGGTCTTCGAAGATGCGGCCTGTGGCCACATTCATCAGCTTATACTTGGTACCTTGGAATTTCATATCGGTTCAGATTATAGTGTAATGAATAATTTGGTCATGTAAGCGGCGAAGAGCAGCAGCATCAGGGATGCATCGAAGCGGTCCAGCACATTCTTCTTGCCAGTGTACACCGCGGTCCATACTAGGATTATGCTCAGCAGAAGGGCGGCGTAGTCATAGACGTCGATACGGGCGAAGCTGGTAGGGGAGATGATTGCTGATATACCCAGGATCAGAAGCAGGTTGAACACATTGGAGCCCAGGATGTTGCCCAGGGCCAGCTGGCTGCGTTTCTTGGCAAGTGCCACTATGCTGGTCACGAATTCCGGCAGGGAAGTACCTACGGCCAGCACCGTGATGGCTATGAACTTGTCGCTGACACCTATCATGTGGGCTATGTTCTCGGCGGAATTCACGAAAAGGCGGCCGCCCAGCACCAGGCAGGCGAGGCCACCCAGTATCAGTACCACGGAGGTGAAGGTATTGAATATCTTGGCTTCCTCCTCTGCGGGAACATCCTCCTGGTCGGTCTTGAAACTGTAGATGATGTAGGCAGCGAAAAGGGCCACCATAATGATTCCTTCGACCCTGCTGAGACCTCCTTGCCAGCCAAGGGCTGCAACCAGGAAGGTCACCAGTATGGTAATGGGAATGTCGCGGAACTTGTTAGAACGGGTAATCGCCACCGGAGCTATCATGGCCGAAACGGCAAGGATCAGCGAGGTGTTGAATATATTCGAGCCCAGGACGTTGCCTACTGCTATGTCGGAATTCTTGGAGAGGGCGCCCGTGACGCTTACCACAAGCTCCGGCAGGGAGGTGCCGAAGCCTACTATTATAAGACCTATGACAAATTCACTTATACCCGTACGGCGGGCTACGCTCGAGGCTCCGTCAACCAGTGCATTGGCTCCGCCAATCACCATCGCGAGCCCCAGAAGCAGGAATAATAACTCTAGAAACATTCCGTAAAGTTACTTTTTTAATCGCAATTTACAAACATTCTCGACATGCTGGGTGTGCGGGAACATATCTACGGGCTGCACTGCGAGTATCTCGTAATCATCTGCCATCATGGCAAGGTCGCGGGCCTGGGAGGCAGGATTGCAGCTCACATAGACTATTCTCTCAGGGGCAGCCTGGAGTATCACCTTTACCACGTCGGGATGCATTCCGGCGCGGGGAGGATCCACTATCATCACGTCCGGCCGGCCGTGTTCGGCTATGAAGTCCGCGGTAAGCACGTCCTTCATGTCGCCGGCGAAAAAGCTGCAATTGCTGATTCCATTGCCCTCCGCATTCAGTTTTGCGTCCTCAATTGCCTCGGGAACGTATTCTATTCCTATCACCTTGCTGGCCTTGCGGCTTACGAACTGGGCGATGGTACCTGTGCCGGTATAAAGGTCATATACGACCTCATCTCCTTGCAGATCGGCGAATTCCCTTGCGACCTTGTAGAGATTGTAGGCCTGCAGGGTATTGGTCTGGTAGAAGGATTTGGGCCCTATCTTGAAGCGCAGGCCCTCCATCTCCTCGAAGATGGCCTCATCTCCCTTGTAGAGTATGCAGTTCTGGTCGGAGATGCTGTCGTTCATCTTGGAATTGATGATGTAGTAGAGGGAGCTGATCTGTGGGAATTCGGCCGCCAGAGCATCCAGGAAGGCTGTTCTGCCTTCGAATTCCTCGGCGAAGCAGGCGATCACCATAGTATTTCCGGACTCGGTGGTACGCACGAAAATGGTGCGGAAGATGCCCCTGTTCTCACGGATGTTGTAGAAGGGGATGCCGTGGTCTAGGGCGTATTTCTTTGCGAAGAGGCGGATGGCATTGGAGGGTTCCGGCTGCAGGTAGCAGTGCTCGAGGTCCAGGACCTTGTCGAAAAACTTGCCCACGTGGAAACCGAGCCCGCAGCGCTGTGCGTCGCTGAGCCCTTCGGGATCTTCCTCAGGGAGTATCCAGCGCCTGTCGGAGGCCGTGAATTCAAGTTTGTTGCGGTAGAACATTGTCCGTTCGGAGGGGAGGGTGGGGAGTATCTCCGGCACATCCAGATGCCCGATACGGACCAGCTGGTCATATACCTGCTGGCGTTTGGCATCCAACTGCATCTGATAGGGGAGAGGCTGCCATTTGCATCCTCCGCAGACCCCGAAATGCTTGCAGAAGGGTTCCAGACGCTGGGGAGAAGGCTGCTTCATGGCAGCTATCATCCCTTCCATA
>JAILMV010000162.1 GCA_024692185.1 Bacteroidales bacterium
CAGGATGGAGGTCGAAGTCGATTTCTTCCGGGCTATGGCAATTTTCGCCGACGCAGGAGATCCATTGCAGCGTGCCATGGATCTGGTCCAGCGGAATAGCCGGGGTGCCGGTGAAGACGATGCGTGACTGCCCATCATCTCCAGTAACAACTTCGGTCTCCCAAGTCACGGTCGTGTCCGGGAGCCTCTGGGAAAAAGCCGACAGCCCCACGAAGAGGGCTGCCGCTATAAGCGCCATTTTACGATAGCTGCTCATGATAAATTATTTTGCGTAAGCAACGGAACGTGTCTCACGGATAACGGTGATCTTCACCTGTCCGGGATAAGTCATCTCGTCCTGGATACGCTGTGCGATATCGGAAGAGAGACGGGCGGCATCGTCGTCGCTGACCTGCTCGGCACCCACGATGACGCGGAGCTCACGGCCGGCCTGGATAGCATAGGACTTGGTAACGCCCGGATATGCGGCTGCAAGGTCTTCCATACCCTTCAGACGCTTGATGTAAGACTCGATAACCTCGCGGCGGGCACCGGGACGGGCGCCGGAGATGGCATCGGCAACCAGGACTATGGGAGCGATGGTGGAGGTCATCTCCATCTCCTCGTGGTGGGCACCGATTGCATTCACTATCTCGGGACGCTCCTTGTACTGCTCGGCGAGCTTGGCACCGAGGATTGCGTGCGGCAGATCGGGATCCTCGTCGGATACCTTACCGATATCGTGGAGCAGACCTGCACGTTTGGCAAGCTTGGGATTGAGGCCGAGCTCGGAGGCCATTACGGCTGCGATGTTGGCAACTTCGCGGGAGTGCTGGAGCAGGTTCTGTCCGTAGGAAGAACGATACTTCATGCGGCCTATAAGTTTCACGAGTTCGACATTGAGACCATGGATACCCATGTCGATACAGGTACGCTTGCCGGTCTCGAGAATCTCGTCCTCGAGCTGCTTGCTGACCTTGGCCACCACCTCCTCGATACGGGCTGGATGGATACGGCCATCGACAACCAGCTGATGCAGGGCAAGACGTGCAACCTCACGGCGGACGGGATCGAAGGCGGAGAGCATTATGGCATCGGGAGTGTCGTCAACCACGATTTCGACTCCAGTGGCGGCCTCGAGGGCGCGGATGTTACGACCTTCACGGCCGATGATGCGGCCTTTGACCTCGTCGTTGTCGATGGGGAAGGTGGTAACGGCATTCTCGATGGCAGTCTCGGTAGCGGTACGCTGGATGGTGTTGATGACGATGCGCTTGGCTTCCTTTGCGGCATTCAGGCGGGCGTCGTCCATGGTATCGTTGATATAGGCCTGAGCCTCGGTACGGGCTTCTGCCTTGAGATTCTCGATAAGCATGGCCTTGGCTTCGGCGGCAGTCATGCCGGCAACGGTCTCGAGCTGTTTGTTAACCTGGGCAGTGAGCTTGTCGCACTCTTCCTGCTTGCGTTCCAGGCTCTCCATCTGGGCCTTGACCTGACCGCGGGCGCTGTCCAGTTCGTGCTGCTTGCGCCCAAGTTCGCTGGCCTGCTGGCCTATCTGGGATTCCTTCTGGTGAAGGGCGTTCTCCCTGTCCTGGATCTGCTTGTTTTTGTTATTTATATAGTCCTCGTGCTCGCTTTTCAGCTGGAGGAACTTTTCTTTTGCCTGGAGTATCTTCTGCTGCTTGAGCTGCTCAGCCTCCATTTCGGCTTTCTGTATTATTGCCTCGCCCCGACCTTTCGTAGAAGCCTTGTGGGCAAGTATGTATATGGCCAATGCCACTATGGCACCTATAACGGCCGACAAAATGTAGAACAACATATAGAGATAATTAAGTATTTCAAAATAAAACGGCACCTGTCCAATGTACAGATGCCGTAAAAAACCCGTTAGTCCTCAGCAGAAAATAATTTCTGTATGATTTGGGCTCCGATCCGTATCAAGTTTCCTGTCAGGCAGGCATACCATACCCGGCTCGAGTTCACCCGGTTCCGTGGAACTTGTTTGTTTCAGCAAGGACGGACTAACGGTTGTTTTCTATATCTTTCAGATAGGCGGAGAGCTCGCTCAAAAGCTTTTCGTTCTCAGCGGAGACGTCGTTCAGCTTTTTCTGAGCCTGTAAGCGAGAGACGGCCTGCGTCAGCACGACGAAGAGCAACTTGTCGGTCATGGACTTGTCGGGGTATTTCTCGTCATAGCGTGCGAGCATCTTGTTGATGTCCTCGGCGGCAATCCTCATGAAGCGCTCCATTTCGGGGTTGGCAGCTTTTACGGGGAAAGCCTGGTTGGCTATGTTGAGAGTAATTTTCTGATCCATAATTACGCCTCCAACAAGGCAATGCATTTGTCAATCTCTGCAATCAGCTTGGTCAAGCGCTGCTTGGCTTCGGGATTCCCCTCGGACGAGGCAAAAGCGCTGGTAAGCCTCTGATTGTCTATCTGTCTATTCAATTCAGCAATCTGCTTTTTGCAGGCCTCAAGTTCATTCCTGGTCTGTGCAAGAAGATCAGCATTGTCGTCTGCGCGTTTTTTCTCGCCTTCATAAAGGGCGATAAGCTTGGTAACGTATTTTCTGGTCTCTTCTAACATAATCCGGGCTTTCCGGGCCTACATCTACAAAAGTAATAAAAAATATGTAATAATCAGTTCAATATCTTAAGATTTCTGCGAGTCGGAAGTATCGGGAATAGTTACTTTACGGTAACGTTTCTGACGCTTCTTCCACCTCTCCTTGGCATACTCCTGCATGTCGCTTACCTCGTCCATCTCGTCCATTATTTCGAGGCCGAAAATGGTTTCGATAATATCTTCCAGGGTGAGGATGCCCTCGAAACAACCGTAATCGTCGATGATCAGGGCCATCTGCTCGCGACTCTTCAGCAATTTCTCCCATACATCTCCCAGGGAAGTCTCTTCGTGGAAGAAGGAGATATCGCGGCGGAGTTCCTTGAGTGTTTTCCCGAATTTATCCTCTGCAAGGTCCTCCAGGGCATCGTCGCGGAGGATGTAGCCGGTAATGTATTCGGGTGACTCGGCATAGACGGGAATCCTGGAGTGGTGCTCGAAAGCATCGGTCTCGAAGTATTCCCTGAGGGTCATGGATTCAGGCGCGACGGAGCAGACTACCCTGGGGGTCATGGCTTCGTAGGCCTTCACGTTGTCCAGCTTGATGATATTCTGTATGACCTTGTTCTCGCTGCGGTCTATTACGCCCTCTTCCTCCCCCACATTGGCCATAGCGGATACTTCCTCACGGCTGATGGATGCCTCGTCTTCCTTGGCGCTGAAACGGGCGCTGATGTAGCGGATCAATATCACCAGAGGGTACATTATCACCAGGAGGACGGAGATTCCTCGGGTAGTGAAGCCCATCAGGCTGCGATACTTGCTGGTTCCTATGGTCTTGGGGATGATCTCCGAACAGATAAGTATGAGCAGGGTGGTAAGTGCGGACATCCAACCGACCCATGCGCTGCCGAAAGCCCTGGTGGTAAGGACGCCTACCAGGGAGGCACCGAAGGTGTTGGCGATGGTATTCATCGCAAGGATGGCCGCTATAGGACGGTCTATGTCGGTTTTATATTTCTTGAATGTGGTAGCCGGACGGAAGCCCTCCTCTTCCTTCATGATTATGTAGGAGAGCGGGGTGGACATCAGAACAGATTCCAAAATGGAACAGATGAAAGAGATTCCTACCGTAAGGAATAGGTCCAATAGAAGCAGGAAAATATAGTTGGCCTGGGTCATAAATATTTATTATCCCTCAAAGATAACAATTATTTCCCAATAAGCGCTTTATCCGATTCGGAACACTGTTTCTGCCATTCGCTGGGGCTCAGGCCATATTTTTCGTGGAATTGCTTGCGGAAATTGCATTTGTCCGGAATCCCTACCCTGGCAGCTACTACCAGGAGCTTGCAGCCGGGCTCCTCGAGGATAATACGCTTGGCTTCTTCCAGGCGCAGGCATTTCCGGAAAGTGGAGAACCTCTCTTTGACTACTGTGGCAAAGAAATAAGAGAGGGACTGGGAGGTAACCCCGAATTCTTCGGCCACATCCGAAAGGGATAAGTCCGTGAGACAATAACGTTTCTCAGCCACCCATTTTTGGAGGCAGCTCGCGATTTTCACATTAAGTTTCCGCTGTGGCGGTTCGGCTTCTTTTGATGAAGTTCTTACTAGTAGTCTCAATAATCCGGCAAGCACTTTCTGAGACAATTTTTAATTTAACTCGTTTCCTATCCCCCAAGTTCGTAAAATTTTTCTAATTTTGCACCATTATGTTCGAAAATTTATCCGAAAGACTAGAAAAATCATTCAAAATACTAAAAGGTGAAGGTAAAATCACCGAAATCAATGTAGCTGAAACCCTTAAGGATGTAAGGCGCGCTTTGCTCGATGCCGATGTCAGCTACAAAGTGGCCAAGGAATTCTGCGACCGTGTCAAGACCAAGGCCATAGGCACGGGCGTGCTCACAGCCGTCAAGCCTCAGCAGATGATGGTGAAGATAGTCCACGACGAACTGGTTTCGTTCATGGGCGAGGCTTCCTACGACATCAACATCAAGGGTAATCCCGCAGTAGTGCTGGTAGCCGGTCTGAACGGTTCCGGTAAGACCACCTTCAGCGCCAAACTGGCCCTCTACCTCAAGCGCAAGGGTATAAAGGTGATGCTCGCAGCCTGCGACACCTTCCGCCCCGCAGCCATCGACCAGCTCAAGACCCTGGCATCCCAGGTGGATGTTCCCGTATTCTCCATCGAAGGAGAGAAGGATCCCGTGAAAGTCGCCAAGAGCGCAATCTCCCAGGGCGGTCAGCAGGGCTACAGCGTTATCATAGTCGATACCGCCGGCCGCCTCAGCGTGGACCAGGAACTCATGGACGAGATCCGTGCAATGAACGAGGCCGTGAAGCCCAGCGAGAGCCTGTTCGTGGTGGATGCCATGACCGGTCAGGATGCCGTTGCTTCCGCCCTCGCATTCAACGATGCCATCGACTACGACGGAGTGGTCCTCACCAAGCTCGACGGTGACACCCGCGGCGGTGCTGCCCTCTCCATCAAGGCCGTCACCGGCAAACCCGTCAAGTTCGTCTCCACAGGCGAAAAAATGGAAACCCTGGACGTCTTCCACCCCGACCGAATCGCCGACCGAATTCTCGGAATGGGCGACGTGGTATCCCTAGTGGAGAAGGCCCAGCAGGCGGTTGACGAGAAAGAAATGCGGGAAACCCGCAAGAAACTGGCCAAGAACCAGTTCAACCTGAACGATTTCTACAATCAGATACAGCAGGTCCGCAAGATGGGCGACATCAAGGACCTGGCAGCAATGATTCCCGGAATGGGCAAGGCCGTAAAGGATGTCGATATCGACAACGACAAGGCCTTCAAGTCCACCGAGGCCATCTATCATTCAATGACTCCCTACGAAAGGGAGCATCCCGAAGCCATTAACGGAAGCCGCCGCCGCAGGATTGCAGACGGCAGCGGTACTTCTGTAGAGGAGGTGAACAAGCTGCTCAAGCAGTTCGAAGGTTCACGCAAGATGATGAAGATGGCCGTGGACGGTTCCCTGGCCCAGAGGCTCAAGAATTTCCGCGGTTAGAACAAGAGTTCCAGATCGGCAGCTATCCCCCTGGATGCCACATCCTCGGGGATGAATTTCCACGCGCCGTTGCGGGCTGCGCTGTAGCAGGAGGTGTCGTCGATCAGGCCATATTCCTCGATATAGTCGTAAATACACTCGCGGATCTCGCGATAGCGATGTACTATCCTGCCTTCGAGCTCATCTTCCGGAATCCCTGCACCCCTGGTAAGCAGGCCGCCTGCACCGCTGGCGCGGTAGGAAGTCATGGCAACCGTATATTCGGCCTTGGGATCGAAGGCGCTGCCATCAGCCATGCTGCATATCTGCACCCTCTCCCCTGCCGGCTTAGTGACATCCACGGTATAATTGATGCCTGCGGCCGAATCGAAGTTGTAGGCCCTGTAAACGAAGGACCATCCCTCCTGGTTGTTCCTCGGGTCATTGACGCGGGCGATGTTCAGCACATGCTCCGAGCCGGGCTTGGCCAGCCATCTGGAATAGGAGAACTCCAGATACTTTCGGATTTCCTCGCCGGTAAGCTTCATGGTATAGAGCTGGTTCTCGAAGGGGTAGATGGTGAAAAGGTCGTTGTAGATCAGTACTCCGGCGCGGACAACGCCGTTAAAGGTCAAAGGGGCTGCAAATGAAACTTGGGCGCCGGATTCCTTCAAGCAGACGCTGTGGATCAGGTTCACATAGTCGCACATTCCGCTATAGGCGTCGCGGGTACGAAGATCCATCGCCAGCGCACCTATCTCCATGGTAGAGAAGGCCTTGACAGCCTTGTAGTCATCCATGAAAGCCTCCCTCATAAGCGGATCGGTCTTGCGCTTATCCACCTTTATTAGGCCGGAAGATATCTCCTTGTCAGCTACTTTACCGTCCTTGATGCTGACACGGATCTTACCGTGTCCCAGATATTTAGCGCGGTTGCCGGTATTGATAAGGGCTATGCTGTCATTGCAGAAAGTCACTTCCCTATGGTCGTGGGAGCAGACCAGGAAATCTACGCCGCTTAGCGACTTGTAGAGGTCCAGCCCCTGGGCTTCCAGGCTGCGTCCGTCGCCATCGCCGGTTGCGGAATGCACGGAAACCACCACCACATCGGCCTTCTCCTTGGCAGCAATCCTGTCCACATCTTCCTGGACCCTGGGCAGCAAGCTCTCGAAATGCATTCCGCTCCAGAGGCTTTCGTCCATCCAGGCAGGATTGTTGGCATTGGTATAGCCCAGCACCAGTACCTTGAGTCCGGCGCGCTTGAAGGTCTTATAAAGCGGGAAATAGGACTTTCCATTGTCGTCCCTCACTGCATTGCCGCCGAGGAAGGGTATCCCATGCTTTTTCAGCTCCTTGGCCACCCTGTCGTAAACGGCATGGCCGGTTTCCACATCGTGGTTGCCCACGGTCACGGCATCGTATTTCATATATGAAACCAGTCGGCTGAAAAGATGCTCGGATCCAGTATCTACATAATTGTAGTAATAACTGGCATTGTCCCCCTGCAGGCAGTCGCCGGCATCTACCAGAAGCACGTTTTCAGCGCCATCGGCCTTGCGGATGCTGTCCACATAATAATTGACGGCCATCAGGCTCTGCCTGGTGCCTTTCTGCACATAAGTGGAATCGAACCATCTGCCGTGTACGTCATTGGTCGTAAGCAGATGCAGTTCGTGAACTCCGTCCTTGGGCCCGCAGGCCGCAAACAGGAGCAAAGGAAGCAGGAATATCGTCTTTTTCATTTTATTTCTTCCTGATGACCATGGCGAATCCTCCGCCGGGAGCAAGGTGCACGGACTTCTTTTCGGATTTGTTCACCACGGACTTGAGTATCATGAAATCCTCTCCAAGCTTGGATGCGTTGGGCCCGTCGCAGAACATACGGCAGTTCCAATCTCCCTCGGGGAGGAAGGAGAAATCCACTTCCAGGTCCCTTGGAGTCCAGGAAGTCAGGCCACCCACATAATAGACTCCGTCCTTTTCGCGCAGGGTCACTATCCACTCCCCTATCTTTCCGGAAAGTATGGAAGTCCTGTCGAAAACCGAAGGGATGGAGGAGATATAGCGGGTGCTTTCTTCCTCCCTGAGATAGTCGGAGGGCGAATCGCAAAGCATTACCAGAGGAGAGTCGAATACCACGTAGCAGGCTACCTGATGGGCCCTGGTTCCCTGGCTCATAGGGCGCTCGTAGATGGCCCTGAAGGAAGAACGCTGGGCATTGCGGAGGGCTCCCTGGGTGTAATCCATGGGCCCGGAGACCTGACGGATGTAAGGGAGTATGACATCGTTGCGGGGCATGTCGTATTTGGAGGGATCGCACCATTTGAGGTTCTCGAGACCTGCAACGCCTTCGAAATTGAGCACGTTGGGATAGGTCTTGTTGAGACCGGCAGGCTTGAATATGCCGTGCAGATCGACCACCAGTTTATAATAGGCGGCCTCCTTGGCATACATGCCGATACGGCTCACCATCGCAGCATCCTGGGAATCGAAGAAATCTATCTTGAACCCGGCTACACCCAGCTTGGAATAGTGTTCGAATGCTTTCCGGGGTTCCAGGCCCAGGACGCTCATCCTTACCCAGAGCATGACCTTCACTCCCCTCTCCTTCGCATAGGCGCAGATCCTGGGTATATCCATCTCGGGGATAGTATTGAAAACATCATTGTTCCTGTACCAACCTTCATCCACGAGGATGTATTCCAGGCCGAAACGGGCAGCAACGTCTATATCGTAAAGATAGGATTCGGTATTGATGCCGGCCTTGAAAGGCACGCCATACAACTGGAAGTCATTCCACCAATCCCAGGTAGACTGGCCGGGGGTAATCCAAGACAGATCCTCCAGCTTGCAGGGTTCCGAAAGCTGATAGACCATATTGTTGAGAGGAAGATCGTTTTCGTCGGCCGCATAAGCCACAACCCTCCAAGGGAAGTTCCTCGACCCCTTGACCACATTCAGATAATCCAGATACCTGCCGTTTTGCACCTCCTTATTCTCGGGATAAGGGGGGAATTCGGCCTCGAAGCCCTTCCCGGTGGTACGCAGGAACATTCCTGGATAATCATAGAGGTCAGCTTCCATAAGCAAAAGATTGCCGGCATCTCCAAGGTCCACATAGACGGGCATGAAGGCCAGGCGTCCGGATGCGGCGGATTCATCTCCGGCCTTTACATCCTCGTAGAGGCTCTCGAAGGAAGTGCGGTATTTATCGTCTTTATGCGTCTTGGCATAAGGCACGAGCATATCGTAATCCTTGGTAAAGGAGAACTCCACGGTTTCGGAAGATATCTTCCGTATATCCGGCCTGTTGGTAACGAAGCGGTAGGCTACGCCATCGTCGTAGGCCCTGAATTCGAGGGACCAGTCCCCTTTCATCTGGAGTGTCAGCCAATTGTACTCGGTATCGAATTCCGACTGACGGTAGAAAGGAGCGTTGATATGCTCACTGTAAGAGCCCTGCTTGACGCGGCGGACCTTGGCTTTGTCCCCGAGGGCCACGCCGTCCAAGGTCATGGATATGCGGTTGGCATCGAGTACGGTCTCATCACCCACGCTGAGCGACCATAACACTTTCTTGCCTACGGAAACGCTCATCTTGAGCTTACCCGAAGGACTGTTCAGACTATAATCTTTGGATTGCAACGGCAGACAGAGCAAAAGTGCCGCAGAAAGCATTAGACAGATTTTTTTCATATGCAGTTATTATCTTGACAAATATAAAAAAAGAGTGCTACTTTTGCAATATGACAAAGAGCAGCACAGCAGTAGAGATTCGCAAGTTCCCCATCAAACTTTCCACCACGGACAAGATTATGATCCTGGGGAGTTGTTTCGCAAAGGAGATGGGCAGCAGGATGTCCGCAGCAGGGTTCAAGCTTCTTACAAACCCCTTCGGAACCCTTTACAATCCTATATCCATAGCAAATTCCATAGCCAGGATGGACCATTGCGTCCGCTTCCGCCCGGAAGAATGTGTGGAGATGGGCGCTGGGGCCGGCAAGATCTGCTCCTGGTGGCATCATACGTCCTTTGCAAGGGTAGATGCCGAGGACTTCCTTTCCAACGCCAACAGGGCCCTGGAAGAAGCATCCGCTTTCTGGAAGGAAAGCAACAAGGTAATAATCACTCTGGGAACGGCCATGGTATGGAAGCTGGTATCCAATGGCGAAGTGGTTTCTAACTGTCTGAAAAGACCGGCCAGGGAGTTTTCGCACGAGATGCTGTCGGTGGACCAGGTTTCCGCAGTGTTACGGAGGATAGTGGACTCTCATCCGGAAAAAGAATTCATCTTCACCATCTCACCCATACGCCATATGGGCGAAGGTGCGCATCTGAATACCTTAAGCAAGGCCACTCTGCATCTTGGATTGCCATCGGCTATGAACTCGGCCTACTTCCCCGCCTACGAGATAATGCTGGACGAACTAAGGGATTACCGATGGTTCGCTGCGGACCTGGTGCATCCTTCGGAAGAAGCGGCGGATTTGATCTGGGAAAGATTCAGACTGGCAACGGAAGAATAATCAAAAAGAACCCGACCTCACGGCCGGGTTCGATCTGGTATAGTATAGTTCATGAATAGTTTAATTGTTTATGGCTCGTTAGAATAATGACTTTATTATCTCTTCTTTACTTATATCCAAAAGCCGTGCCTTTTCTGCAAAATTCGGCAAATCTTCCTTCAGAAATTTCTCTCTTGCCTCATTTTTTATATTGACAGCGGCGTTTTCGGCCACAAAAAATCCTATTCCACGCTTGTTGTATATAACTCCCTGATCCGTAAGGGTATCGTAGGTGCGGGCTACAGTGTTGGGATTAACCCCAATCGAGGCGCCGTATTCCCGTACTGAGGGGATTCTGTCCTCCGCCTTCAGTTCGCCTTGCAGTATGCGGTTACATATCGCGTCCGCAATCTGAAGGTAAATAGGTTTGTTACTGTCAAATTCCATAGGCTAGTGTTTTAGGGTTTTGATCCTGAGGAAGAGGCCACCGAGAATCAGGGTAAACTCTACGATGTATGTAACGATAGTCGTGACATTTAGAAGGTGGACCATCCTTTCGTCAGTGAAGTCTTCGGGCGTGAAATTCATATCCGTCCCGGCTATTATTCCCATACCGATGGAAATAAGCATTCCAATGGCCATCAGGGTAAGGAAAGTATAAACAACTTTATTCTTGCGGAAGAAGATAGCACCGAGGGCAAAGGTGAGGACATTGGCACACCAGTTAAGATAAGTAGTGGCATAAGATCCGACCACGAATTTTGCAGCTCCGGCGCTGAACGTACCCAAAGCCTTCTCCAAGTATTCGAACACTACCGGCAAACCCATTCCGTCATATTTGGGAAGGCAGAGCTCCATAAGGCCGTCACAGGCAGCTATGGTGCCGAACCATAAAATAGGGACAGTGATACAGCATACCAGCACCATGGAAAGGAACTTCTCGAAAGAAGAGGCCGGAATCAGCAGCCAGTCGGTGCCTGTTTTTTTCTTGGTAATACCGCCATAAAGCTTGACAGGGCAGGCAATGGATGTAATGACGAAGGAGATCGCATAGGCGACAATTATTCCTATAACATGGAAATTACTGAGACGTCCCTTGAAAATCAGGGAGAAAACCTGAAAGATAATGTAGAACCACAAAGGAAGCATGGCCGTGGCAATGACATTTATGCCGCTCTTCCTCCAGGCAGTGACGAGATCGTAAGTGAGATACTTGACGAAACGTTTGAAATTAAATGTATTACTCATGGCTGAAAATTCCTTTAATTAATTCTTTATGCTTGTGAACCGTGTTGAACAGGGCCTCTACATTGACCTTGCTCTCCTCCCCCGTAGTATTGGGATAGACCTGGATGAAACCTCCGGGAACCTGCTCCGAATACAGACTGTCGGGATTCAGTGTGGTCCCGTAGTCGAAATAGAGTTTGGAAGTGATTTCCTCGACGGATGCATTGAGAAGCACATCCTGATTGTCGAGGATGATGATAGGATCTATCAGATTCTCAAGATCCTTCACCTGATGGGTAGAAATGACAATAACGGAATCTTCGCGGGTATAACTCATCATGGCCTTGCGGAACTGAGCCTTGGAAGGAATGTCGAGGCCATTGGTAGGTTCGTCAAGATAGAGGTATTTGGTCCTGCATGCCAGGGCGAAAGAAATCCAGGTCTTCTTAAGCTGACCGGCGGACATCTGATTCATCTTCTGCTGAGGATCCATCTCGAAAATCTTCATTATCTCGAGGAAAGTCTCTTCCGAATACTCGGGCCAGAAAATGCCTTTGTCGTGTGCGAAGGTGATAGCCTTGGCCTCGAATGCTGCGACCTCGTCCGGAAGATAGAACTGTGATGCAAGAAAAACGGGCTCACGCTTGTAAGGAACGGAGCCATCGACCTTGATTGCTCCGGATTGGACTGGCTTGAGGCCGCATAGAAGGGTAAGAAGAGTTGTCTTACCTACTCCATTCTCGCCAAGCAGTCCGTAGATCTTTCCATCTTCCAGATCAAGGGAAATATTCTCCAGACAAGGCTTGGCGCCATAGCTGTAATAGATTTTGCTTATCTTTATCATAGTGTATTAGTTTAATAGTACACTGCAAAGATAGGCATTATTTTATTACTTGCAAATTTTTCTTGAAAATTTTTTGAATAATCAGTGCGATAGCACCGTCACCTGTAACATTGCAGGCCGTGCCGAAGCTGTCCATAGCTATGTACAAGGCTATCATAAGTGCCTGCTGCTCAGCATCGAAACCAAGGATTGAGCTAAGCGGGGCAAGGGCTGCCATTATCGCTCCCCCGGGGACTCCGGGTGCCGCCACCATCATTATACCGAGCATCAGCACGAACTCCAGGAACTTGCCGAACTCTACCGGCAGGCCGGACATAAGGCAGACGGCGATGGCACAGCAGGTGATCTTCATTGCGCTTCCCGGCATGTGTATGGTAGCGCAGAGAGGCACCGTGAATCCGGCAACATCCTCCCTGACACCGTTAGCTTCGCACTGCTTCAAGGTAACGGGAATAGTGGCTGCCGAGCTGGAGGTGCCGAGGGCGGTAAAGTATGCAGGGAGCATCTTCCCCAGAAGCTTGAAAGGATTCCTGCCGGTGAAAAGGCCCGCTACCACGAATTCGTAGATGAGCACCAGGATGTGGAGGGCGAAGATGACGAGGATTATCAGAGCGAACACCTTCAGCACGCTGAACACCTTCCCGGTGGTGGTCATGTCGAGGAATAAACCGAATATATATATAGGAAGCAGGGGTATGATCAGTTTCTGTATCACGCGGGCCACGAAGGCCTTCATCTCGGAAAAGAAGGATTTCATTACCGGCATCTCGGAATTCGCTATGCACAGACCCATTATGAAGGAGAAGACCAGGGCGGTCATTACATCGAACATGGCGGGTATGGAGATGCTGAAGAAAGGAGCCAGGGAACTGGTTGCAGCTATATCGGCAGAAGTGCCGACCTTGGAGACGATAGAGGGGAAAAAGGCATTTCCTACGCCGAAGCCGCCCAGAGCCACTATCACGGTATCCAGATAAGCAATCAGCACGGTTACCAGAAGCATCTTGCCTGCGCCATGCCCCAGGTCACCGATTGCCGCAGTCACCAGACCGACAATGATAAGCGGTATCATGAATCCCAGCAACTGGGAGAAGATGCCGTTGAAGGTGATGAAAATGCGGGTGAACCAATCGGGGACAATCAATCCCAGTGCGACGCCGAGAACGATGGCGATAAGCACGCGGGGTAGCAAGCTCAGGTGAAATATCTTCATATTGATCATTAGTTTCACTACAAATATAAAAAATCCGCGGCTTTTGACCGCGGATTATTCTATTATTCTTGACTTTCCTACTCTTCGGAAGGCTTCATCGTGGTATAGACGTTGGTCACGTCTTCATCGTCCTCCAGGAGGCCGATAAGCTTCTCCAAAGTGGAGCGCTGCTCGGGAGTCACATCCTTAAGGTCCACGTTAGGAATCTGCTCGAATCCACCGGAAACAAGTTCGTAACCGTTTTCCTCGATGAATTTCTGGATTGCACCGTAGGAAGCATAGTCACCATAGATGACGACTTCCTTGCTTTCATTGTCGTCCTTGTCCACCACGGTCTCCTCGAAAACTTCCTCTGCGCCGTAATCGATGAGTTCGAGCTCGAGCTCTTCGATGTCCAGGCCTTCGCTTTCCTTGATACGGAACACGCACTTGTGGTCGAACATGAAGGCGACGCTTCCGCTGGTGCCGAGGTTGCCGCCGCACTTGTTGAAGTAGCTGCGGACGTTTGCGACGGTGCGGGTATTGTTGTCGGTTGCGGTTTCCACGAGATAAGCGATGCCGAAAGGACCGTAGCCTTCGTAGATGACTTCTTTGAAGTCGCCCTGCTTGCTTTCGGTAGCTTTCTTGATAGCGCGCTCGATATTCTCCTTAGGCATCTGCTCGCTGCGGGCCTCTGCCATAAGGGCACGGAGACGGGGGTTGCCGGTCACGTCGGGACCGCCCTGCTTTACTGCGATGGTGATTTCTTTTCCAAGCTTGGTGAAGGTGCGGGCCATGTGACCCCATCTCTTCATCTTCCTCTCTTTACGGAATTCAAATGCGCGTCCCATCGTTTACTCCTCCACTGCTGCAATGTAACGGTCGATATCGTAAGCCTCGATGCTCTGAGGATACTTGTCCTTGACGGTCTTGTAGCACTCCAGGGCAGCGGCCTTGTCGCCAAGCTGCTCGAGGGCGAGACCTTCCTTCACGAGATATGCGGCAGCAAAAGGATTGTCGGCCTTGGCAACAGCCTTCTTGTAGGCGGCCACGGCGTTCTTGTAATCCTCGAGTCCTACGTATGCGTCACCTTCGCAGGCAAGTGCACGGGCAGCGAGGATGGGTTCTTTGCCGTTGTATTTCTTGAGATAGCTGATAGCGCTCTCGAAGTTACCGAGCTGGAGTTCGCAGATACCGGCATACATATAGACAGCCTTGCCGGCCTTGGTGCCGTAGTTGTCGATGATCTCGGCAAAACCGAGGACGTTGCCGTCACCGTTCAGTGCGAGTTCGTATTCACCCTTCTGGAAGTTGTTCTCTGCGGGGAATGCCTGCTCCTGAGCCTCAGCGCACTTGGGCTGATAGATGAACTTCTGATAGCCGAGGATGCCGAGCCACACTACCACGACAGCGATAAGTGCACCCCAGATGATCTTCTTGTAATTCTCGTAAAACTGTTCGAACTTGGAAACGTTGGTTTCTACCTGCTCCTGACGAACTTCTTCTTTGCTTTTGCTTTTAGTAGCCATATTGATTTTCGTTTGTATTTTCCAATTAGCCTGCAAAAATACAAAAATTCGGTTTTATTTCCAATATCTATTGATGTGC
>JAILMV010000007.1 GCA_024692185.1 Bacteroidales bacterium
CAAGGCAACCTGTAACTTCGCAAGATGCACAGTCAGCGGTAACCATGCCCAGTGGGGCGGCGCTTTCTTTATCGCCGGCTCTTCAGAAGGAGATGTACGCCTTCAGATTCAAGGAGGAACAATCAGCGAGAATTACGGAAAGGGAGGCGGTGCCATCCTGGCCAAGGAATACGCAAGTATAGTGGTTGGACGCAGCGGTGGGGTAGGCACCATTTTCGATAGAAACTATGCCAGTAATGGAAGCAGTGCATCATGGGGCGGCGCCATCAAGTGCGAGAACGCCAAAAATGCGACATTAAGTCTTACCGGTGTTACATTTACAGGTAATCATAACGATTACAATGGCGAAGATGAATCATTCGGAGGTGCCCTCTGTGTCGATTCCGGACAAAACGGTGTCAAGATTACGATTGATGAGTGTGAGTTTACCGGAAATTACACGGCATCAGGTGCAGGCGCAGCCATAAGTTATCAGTCCACAAATGGCAGTGGTTATGGTGATGGAAACGGTTACATGCATGTAAGCAATACTCTTTTCCAAAACAATTACAACAACTACAGCGGGTCGAACAATGACAACTACGCACGTCATGCCGGAGCAATCCGTCTCGGACACGATGCCACTCCCAGTACTTTTGATAACTGTACCTTTATCGGCAATTACACCCATAGCGCCGGATCTGAGGTAAAGAGCGCCTATGGAGGTGCCATCGCCTACTATGCAGACGGCATGTCTTATATCAACAATTGCTATTTTGAAGGAAACTATGCAACAAGAGGCGGAGCAATCTCTTCGTGGGGTTGTACTGCCAGCGGTCTGTATTTGAACGGCTGCTCTTTCAGTGCGAACTGGTGTTCCTACAAGTACGGGACAACCATCTTTGTTTCGAGAACACAGAAATTCTGTATGAACAATTGCAGTATTAATGACAACACCTACTCACTCTCTACCGATGGTGACAATGCCTGCTGGGTGTACGTCGACGGTAATGCTGCCAATGGTGACAACAACCCCAATAATACCAAATCTCTGGATGAATGTGTCATCAGCAACTGCTCCATCATCGGTTCCGCCAGGACATCTTCTTCCTTGACTCCATTGACCAATGGTCATGAGCTGGTTTATATATTGGACTTGAAGAGCGGCGGAAAATGCTCTATGATCAACAATGCAATTATTGCGGAGGGAACCGGGCAGTATTCCTGGTGGTTCAACAATGCAAATGCTTCCGGTTACAATAATGTCTGCCGTCAAGCCGGAAGTTCTTGCACATCAAGTTGCACATATACTTCTTCCGGTGACACTTCAAACAAGTCAAAATCCGCTTTTGGAAATTTAGCCTGGGACAACACCAATCATGTCTGGTCATGGAACGGCACCCTTTCCGGTGGCTATACCGCCATCACTGCCAGCAGCTTTGCAAGCCAGCTCAACACTGCAAGCTCCGGTTTCAAGACTTGGCTGGAAGAGAAGGGTGTCCTGAATAAGGATCAGATTGGTAATGACCGCGGCAGTGGCGAGTGGTGGCCCGGCGCTTATCAGAACGGAGCTATATGAAGGAATAATCTCCAGGCCATAACCTGGAATGTCCGCTCTTCCGCAATGGGAGATACTGGAGACCGTGCGTGGAGTGCGAGAAGGGGCGGAATGGCGGCGTTCATAAACGACCGTCAGCCCCAGATCATCTGCATGCAGGAGTGCGAGAGCGACCAGCGCAGTTACCTCACCAGTAACTGCGCCGGGTACGCCGCCATCTACGACAACACTTCACTTAGCTGGTGGCAGCAGCTTTCCGGGGGAGAAAACTCCGCGGAGGTCATCCTCTACAAGACAAGTGACATCACCGTACAGTCCTCCGACACGTTCTGGCTCACTTCAGGTGCCCCAACCACGCCTACCAAGTCTAACGACCAAAACGCTTACCGCAGTTGCACTTGGATGAAGTGCACCTACCAGGGCCAGAAGATGCTGGTGATGGACGTGCACCTGAGCTACAGGACCAAGAATAACAGCACTCCCGGCTCTTCCGATGTGATTGCGCTTCGCCAAACCGAGATGGGTATCATCAAGTCCTGGATCAACGCTAATTACAATCCCGCCACGGACGGCTGGCTTCTGTTCATGGGCGACATGAACACCTCCCACTATGAAGCCATCTTCGATGAATGGAAAAACGGCACTTACGGTTATTTCTCCCGCGACGGTTTTTCCGGAGGGGCTCTTGGCCGCACCTACAACGACTGGGATTGGGAGAATGGCAACGTTTCTACCATCGACTTCCAGTTCTACAAGGGCTTCCCCTCGGTGGCATCCTACACGATACCCACCGACACCTACTCCTCCGTTGCATACCTCTCCGACCACTGGCCGGTAGTTGTGGAATACAGAATGTAGCTTGCTTATTTAACACAAATAGCAGGAACTACGCCATTGCTGGTGCTTTTAAGGCCCAGTCTGCTGATGTCTCCGAGATCGGACACAGCGGCTGTTTCCTGTTCACCGTAGAATATTCCGCCTTTTTGGGAATAGCCGAAACAAATGGGCGTACGCAAAAACCAGAATGCAGTGGTCCTTCCCGCGCTGTGGCCAACCCCATTTCCAATGCTGAAGTCAGTCATTGGATGGGGAAGGCCTACGTAAGATGTTACCAAATCCTCCCATTTGTAATCTACGCCGGCTTTCAGGTATTCCATGAAATTGTTTTCATTAACCTTGGGGTCGATTTTCCTGAAGCCATAATCGCTACGGATGGCTTCCTTTTCGCTTAGCAAGAAAACCTTGTCCTGGGTGTTGTTGCATATGAAACCAGGGAAGTAAACCCGCTTCTTGTTCTCTCCGTATTCGTAGTATAGGCGGCCGGTATATACCTTGGCATGGAAGCCTGTGTAGGCCTTTACAGGCCCGGCGGCGTTGAGGCTGTTGTCCACCGTGGTGGTGGCGATTCTTGTCTGTAGCTCTGGCGTGAAGGCGGTCTGCAGGAAGCCGCAGGAGACGAACTCCTCGTTGATCCGCTGCCCACCATCATCATCGGCCTGGATATAGGGGACTCCGTTCAAGTAAGCGCGGATCCGGCTGTGTTCATAGTTGTTGTGATGGATGTAAGACCCGTTTTCCAGCTGCCGGAATCTCTTTTCCAATTTGAAATACATCTGTGTCCCGTCCACAAGCTGGAGTTCAGTCTGATCCATTTCCTGGTCATTGAACGCCATATTCATCAGCACGCTCTCTGCCAGCAGGAGTTTCTTTCCGCTGCCATTGTAGTTGCTTGTCAGTACGCGCCATTTTATGGGTTCGACCTTGAAGTATCGTACTTCGTTGCTTTTTACCCGGGTCCCGTCGGAATAATACCCGGAAACATACTTGGTCTTGATCTTTATGTACCAGCAAGCATCGCTGCCCTGATAGTAGGTATGCCCGCCCACTTTAGCGGCAATTGCTTCATTCACGGTCACGGAAACGGGCTTGAGGCTCTGGGGCCAGTCGCCGAAGAGTACATAGCTACCTTTGGGCCCAATGCTGCCGTCGGTGCCGGCCGGAAGCACGGTGTAGGGCGTCCCTTTGAAGACAGCGCTCCTGAAAGCTTGCGGACGGCTGCTCAGGGCCTGCGCCGGAGTTGGAGTCGGGGCCGGAGTCGGGGCAGGAGGATTGGAAAGGTTGGCGGCCAGCTGATCATTCAGTTCGCTGATAGACTGGGACAGGGAATTGAGCATGCTGGAACAACCCAGGCATAGAATGCTCAAGGAAAGTACGGCCATCAAGCTGTACTTGCATCGATATAGCTTCATTATAGGATAATGTTTATCTGCAAAAATGGCAAAATATTGAAAAATTCAGATGTCCGATTTTTCTCTTTTTCTGTACGAAATAAACATTTGGCGTGATTGTTTGTAAGTGACTGATAATTCAAAAAAGATTGCTATTTTTGGGATATGACAATAACACTTATATCCCTTCTGCTAATAGCATCCATCTCACAGGAAGAATATGTGAGCAAACGCCCTGCTCCGCAGGACCGCCTATTCACGGCCCCATCAATAGAAAAGACCATTGAGGACGTCCAGGCCAAGCTCAGCAACAAGCGCTTGGCCTGGATGTTCGGCAATTGCTTTCCCAACACCCTCGATACCACCGTACAGTTTACGGAAGATGACGGCGAGGGCCATCCGGACACCTTCGTGATTACCGGGGATATCCATGCCATGTGGTTGCGCGACAGCGGAGCCCAGGTATGGCCTTATCTGCGCTTCGCCAACGAGGATCCCAAGGTCAAGGCGGTCATAGAAGGCACCATACGCCGGCAGTTCAAGTGCATTTGCATAGATCCTTATGCCAACGCCTTCAACATCGGCCCCGACGGCAGCGGCCGTATGACCGACATTACCGACATGAAGCCGGAACTGCACGAGCGCAAGTGGGAGATCGATAGTCACTGCTATCCCATACGCCTGGCCTATGGCTATTGGAAGAAGACGGGAGATGCCTCCATCTTCGACTCTACCTGGCTGGAAGCTATGGGGAAGATACTCTCCACCCTCCGCGAGCAGCAGCGCTTCGACGGCCGCGGAAGCTATCGTTTCATGCGCAAGACGCCCCGCCAGTACGATACCAAAAGCAATGATGGCTTCGGTAATCCGGTGAAGCCTTGCGGGCTGATAGTGAGCGCCTTCCGCCCTTCGGACGACGCCACCGTGATGGATTTTCTGATTCCCTCCAACTTCTTCGCAGTCAGCTCCTTACGTAAGGCGGCCGAGATCCTGGAAAGCGTGAATCACGAGGCTGGGATGGCTGCTGAATGCCGCGCCCTGGCTTCGGAAGTGGAAGCTGCGCTGAAGAAGCACGCGATAGTCAGACACCCTGAATTCGGAAAGATCTATGCCTTCGAGGTAGATGGCTTCGGCAATCATTATCTGATGGACGACGCCAACGTGCCTTCGTTGCTGGCAATGGCTTATCTGGGCGACGTGGACATCAAGGACAAGATA
>JAILMV010000035.1 GCA_024692185.1 Bacteroidales bacterium
GCCAATGTGCAGGTGATGCTGCTGGAGGCCCTCGGCTGGCACCGTCTGGCCTGGAATTCCGGCGAGATGGCCAAGGTCGCAAAGGAGATGAGCGAGAATGAGGCCCTCCCCGAGGAGGTCCGCAACGAGGCCCTGAAGACCTGCAAGAGGCTCGGCCGATGAAGAAGATTTCCGCAATACTGCTGATGTTCCTGCCCGTCTTTCTTGCCGGGCAGGAACTCCCTCAGTATGTGGATAACTCCATCAACAAATACTTCCCCCCTATCATCAACCAGAACGGCGGATCCTGCGCCCAGGCCTCCAGCATCGGCTACGTGTTCACCTACGAGATGAACCGCCATCTGGACCGCGACGCCTCCATCCCTGCCAACCGCTTCAGCTACCAGTTCATCTGGAACCTCGTGAACGACGGCATCGACCAGGGCGGATTTGCGGAAGATGGGCTCTTCGTGGCTATGCGTTCCGGGGCAATGACCGAGGAAGATTTCTCCACCCTGTCCTTATATCATTTCTCCTGGCCCTCCGGCTTCGAGAAATACCATACCGCCCTGAGTTACAGGGTGTCCGATTTCGTGGAGATGCCCACCGACGTGGATGTGCTCAAGGCCTACCTGGCCGGCAGCGACGGCAAGCCCGGCTGCATAGTTTCCTTCTCCGGCTGCTGCCGCGGATGGAAGATGGACAACTACTATTCCGGGCCCTCTGGCACGGGATACAAGTCGCTGGTTACCAGCCTTCCCACCGACGGTGCGCACGCTATGACCATCGCCGGTTACGACGACTTGGTAAGCTACACCGACGCCGACGGAGTGACCCACAATGGCGCTTTCATAGTGGTGAACAGCTGGGGAACCGGCACCCACGACCGCGGGCGCTTCTACTATCCCTACGACTTCTTCCGGGACAGCTCGGTGCCCAACCAGATACTCAGCGACGACGCCATCACCGCCAAAGTCATCTACCGGGAACCCAGGATACTGTTCAAATTGGAACTGGATTATACTTCCCGCAACGACCTGGCCTACAATATAGGCGCCACCGACGTGGTTACTGCCGGCAGCCCGGAGAACTATTATCTGCAAACCGGCATGAGCAACAAGGGCGGGGACCATTATATGCGGGGGACCTACGACCGCGAACCCCTGGAGTTCGCCCTGGATCTCACGGACCACATTCCTTCCTCCGACCCGGATTACTGCAGATATTTTCTTAAGATAGTGCGCACTGCCCGGGGCAAGGAGAAGGGAGAAGGGAAACTGAACAGCCTTTCGGTGATAGATTACCGCAGCGGCAAGCCCGTCGAGCACAAATACCGCGGGAAACTGCCGTGTGCCCTGGTGGACGGCGAGAACTGGTTCACCATAGGGCTGGTGCCTAGGTTCAATATTTCCTGCTCGCCGGTGCGCCTGCCCGGTACGACCCCCGACTCCGGTGCCGCCGGCAGCCCTATCTATGTGCGTACCGCATCCGGCCACAAGGCCCAAGTGGAGTTGACCGGGACCGGGGTAGTGCGTAAACTTAAATACTCCGTGACGAAATGAAAAGGGTCTTGAAATATTCATTGCTGGCGCTCGCGCTCCTTTCCCTCGCTGCCTGCGATGGCAACAAGCGTCACGAGCCCGAGCTGGTCAGCGGCGAAATAGAGGTATCCTATATGAAAGGCCGCTGGACCTATATTTCTCTGGAAGATGGTAAAGTGGTCGGTACCGCCGTCCTTGGTGACGAAGCCGCCGACGCCGCCTGGGCTGCACGCAGCGACTGGGACATCGCCATCTGCGACTCCCTCATCCGCACAAACGGAGGGACCTCCGGCCCCGGCCAAGGAGCCGCCTCCAGTGAATCATCCGCCAGTCTGGTGCCGGATGGTTACGAAGATATCTGGTAATTAATTCTAAGGCCTCACATAGCCGTCGGCGGCCGCTTTCTTGTTCACGCGGTCGATGCGCGACTGTGTGTCGGGGTGCGAAGAGAATAGGTTGGCGATGGAGCTGACCTGGGTGGAAGTGCCGCTCTGGGACTTGTCCAGCAGCTTCTCGAAAGCCATCGCCATATAATAAGGATTCTTCTTCTGGCTGGCCAGGAAACTATACGCGAAATCATCTGCCTCGGTCTCCTGCTTGCGGGAGAATTTCGCGCTGATCATCTGCTCGGCCAGCTGGCCCAGGACGCTGTCGGTGAGGGCTGCGACGCCGTTTCCGGTAGATGCCAGGATGTCCATTGCGGCGGAGGAGAACAGACTCATCTTATAGGCGTTGAGGGTGTGCTTGAGGGCCACGTGGCCGACCTCATGGCCGATCACGCCGAGGGCTTCCTCGTCGGTCATAACGTCCAGAAGGCCGGTATACACGCGTACGTTGCCATCTGCGCAAGCGAAGGCGTTCACTTCGCTGTTCTTATAGACCTTGAAGGTCAGGGGGGTGCCATCTACCTGGGTGAGGCCCTTGGTGATCTTGTTGAGGCGGGTCACATAGGTGCCACTGGTGATGATGGTGTTCTGGGCGTCGAGCTGGGCGACGGACTGGGTTACGTATTCCTTGATTTGTGCGTCGGATATCGACAGAGCCTGCAGGGCCTTGGTGCCGCTCTGCATCAAGCGCGCCTGGTTGAGGGATGCGCAGGAGCATAATGCCAGCGCCGTGGTGATGATAAGAAGAAGCTTTTTCATTTCGTGCAGATTTTTGGGTCAGGGCAAATATAATAAAAATAGATATTTGTTGTGCGGGTGGAGGGGGTGCGCTCCGGCCGGCCCCCTCCGACCGCACCAGAGTGGAGAAGGTCTAATTTCATTCCCGACACCTTCCCCGCAAATCGGCCACCCAGCCACTTCCACTGGTGAAGGTCCCCCCGGGTCCCGTTAGACCTTCTCCACTAAACGGGCTTCCGTGGCCGCGCCGCCGCAGGACCTAGTGCGAAAAACGCCATTTTCGCACTAGGTCCCCGTTCCGAGAGGGGTACCTAGTTCACTTTTGGCCGAAAACGCTCTAGGTCCCCCCTTTTTCAAGGGGACCTAGGTCAAAAAAGCCCGAAAACGCTCTAGGTCCCAAAGCAAAAACGTTCTCGCCCTGTCGTTTCGCGTGTCCGTCGCCCCGAGGAGCCGCCCGTCTTGCCGCCCGCACCTTTCTCTCTGCCCCTTCGCTGGTGGCACCCCCTTTCTCCCTGCCTTCCAGCGGGCAAGGTCTCATTGCCCCCCGGGGGACCTTGCCCACCAGAACCGCCTGGGAGGCCGAAACCCGGGCAAGGTCCCGCCCCTCCGATCAGACCTTGCCCACCGAATGGGGTTCTGCGGCCGATTCGCGCGAGACACCTTGTCCGCCCCACCCCACCTTGCCCAGCACGGCCCGCGATCCTGTGCCGTACACGCCTCCCCACCCCGCACAAACCACTCTCCGCCCCGCATTCTGGCAAATTTTTTGTGGCAGAAGGGGGGCAGGAAACGATAATAACATTCAAATGAAGAAAATCATTATGATGGCATGTCTGGCGCTGGTGGCGCTGGGAGCCAATGTGCAGAAAGCTAACGGTCAGATAATCAAGTCCCAACGCGAGATTGTGCCGGGTATGCGCTACGGCGAATACAAGGACTACTACGACGTCAAGCTCTACGCCCCCGAACGCAGCGACCCCTATAGCAGAGGCCTCGCCGGAGTAGCATCCCTACTCATCCCCGGACTCGGCCAGGCCATCGACGGAGAATGGGGCCGCGCCCTCGGCTTCTTCGCCAGCAACTTCGCCCTCGCCATAACCGCGGAGGCCCACATCACTGAGGTAGATGAGTATGGCCAGGCTTATAAAAAGGACGTCGACTCTACCTGGTGGTTAATCCAGGCTGCCCGCTTCGCCCTCAACATCTGGAGCATCTGCGACGCCGTCCATGTGGCCAAGGTCAAGAATATGTATTATCAGGATCTGCGCTATGGCCGCACGGCAGTGGATTTCCGCGTCGAGCCCTTCCTGACGGTGGCGAACAAGAGTTGCGTCGGCTCCGACCTCAAGCCCGCCGCCGGTCTCTCCCTCCGACTCAGCTTCTAGGACCAAGCGTATCTTAGTCGCGCTCCCATCCCAATAAGTAGGTAATTTGCTGAGGGAGAGGGGGGCGCGGCTGAATTTTTGCAGCCCGTCAGGATAGAAACGATAATTCGATATCCTGATGAAAAAGATACTTCTGATGGCCGGCCTGGCGCTGATTGCGCTGGCGGCCACGGCCCAACCGACCCCTGCCGGTGCCACCCAACCCCTCCGCTACCGCGACTACAAAAACAAATACGACCCCAAACTCTACCATTCCCAGAAAACCGACCCCTACAGCCGCGGACTGGCAGGCATAACTTCCTTCCTCCTGCCCGGCGTCGGCCAGGCAATCGACGGGGAATGGGGCCGCGGGGTCGGCTTCTTCGCCGGCTTCGTGACCCTCGACATCTGGTCCTCAATGCACGTCAGCCGCTATGAAGATGCCTGCGGGCGCACCCAGTATGAGGTAGATGACGCCTTCTACCTGATTCACGTGGCGCGGCTGGCGCTCACCATCTGGAGTGTCTGCGATGCGGTCCGGGTGGCCAAGATCAAGAATATGTATGCGCAGGATCGGCGCCGCCAGGGCCTCGCCGCCGCGGCCGAGTTCCGCGTCGAGCCCTTCCTGACCTGCGTCGAATGCGGAGGCCGCCATCCCCAAGGCAGCTGCCCCGCCGCCGGCCTCTCCCTTCGACTCAGCTTCTAGGGCCGTCCGCCCGAAAACCGCCCGCCGTTCGGGAAACCGCCCGCCCTCCGCCCGGAGCAGACTGGCAAAATTTTTGCGGCAGAACCAAGCCGGAAACGAAAACTACTATCACGATGGAAATCAAAAGACTGATTCTTTTATTCTTTTTGGTGTTGATCAGCGTAACCGTCTATGCCCAGCAGCCGCCTGTGGACGAGCCGGGGGCGCAGGTGGAAGAGCATGAACCGGAGTATGTTGCGCCCAGATTCAAAGGTGGGGACGCCAACAACTTCGCGAAATGGGTAACCCGCAAACTGGTGTATCCGAAAGACGCCAAGCAGAAACTCCTGGAAGGCACGGTTCACCTCTCCTTCGTCGTCGAAGCGGATGGCAGCGTGTCCAACGTGACGGTGAAGAAGGGCG
>JAILMV010000047.1 GCA_024692185.1 Bacteroidales bacterium
CGCGGATCCCTATGGCAGCGGCTACAGGCCCAGCGACACCCTGCTCAGCGCTGCATCCATCAGGGGCAGCGTATCCGCCAAGATGCTTCTCAGCGGAAAGGCCGTACACCTAAGCAGGTTGGAAATCAAGGATGCCGAGGGGTATCTTTCCCTCGAACCGGACAAGGTCATAAACTTCGAACGTGTACTCAGCTTCGGCAAGAAGGACAGCACCTCCAAGCATATGCCTCCCTTCAGTGTGGGCAAAATATACGGGCAGAACATCCACTTCCGCATGGTGGACTGGGACAAGATCCGCAAACGCGCCAAAGGCCATTCCATCAATTATGAGGACCTGGATACCCGGATCAGCGAACTGGTAGGGCGCAATCTCTCGGTGCACGACGGCTATGTGAGCGGCACCGTGGACAAACTCGCAGTAAAGGAGAAGTCCGGAGCCGACGTGGTCATCAGCGGCCGTACCAAGGTCGGGCACGGGCAGACCATAATCAAGGACCTCCGAATCAAGGACTCCCTGACCGACTTCCACGCCCCGCTCTATTCTATGACCTACGAGAACACCCGTTCCTTCAAGCACTATTGCCAGGAGGTCCGGATGCGCCTGAAACTTGCCAAGAGCACGGTTGCCTCCAAGACCATCAACTGGTTCGCCGAAGGCAATCTCGAGAATATGGATTTCCTGCTGGACGTGGACAAGATCGACGCCGAAGGCTATGTCTGCGACCTCAACATCAAGGAAATCAACTTCACCGACCTCTACGGAGGGGTCAAGGGAGATGCCAGCTGCAGGCTCAGCGGCATCACCATCACCAAGGACTACGTGCTGGATGCCGTGGTCAAGAAGATGGACTTCAGCACTGCGGGAGCGGAGAAATTCGCCGGCCGCCTGCTTGACAAGAAGATGGACATCGGCAAGTATGCCAAAGGCCAGAGGCTAAGCTTCAGCGGCAGCGCCAAGGGACCCCTCAGCAAGCTCGCCGCCAAGGGCAGGCTGCGTGCCGGTTCGGGCAGCGCCGATGCCAATCTGCGTATCAGCAACCTCATCCGCAAGGACAGGGCCACAGGCATAGAAGGAACCTTCAGCACCCGCAACCTCAAAGTCGGGGAAATAATCGAGCAGGACCTCATAGGGATGGTTACCGCCAACACCGGCTTCAAGGCCAATCTGGACAAGGGTTCGGTATCGGTACGGGTAGATTCCCTGATGGTAGATAAACTCGGTCTGCTGGGCTATGACTACACCGGAATCGCGGCTGCCGGGACCTATTCCGACAACGCCTTCGACGGAAAGATCATCTGCGCCGACCCCAACCTCAACTTCATCTTCCAGGGAATCTTCAACCTTTCCCCCAAGACCAACAACGCCCTCTACAAATTCTCCGCCAACGTAGGCTACGCCGACCTCCAGGCCCTTAATCTGGATAAGCGCGGAGGCACTTCCAAGGTATCTGCCGAGCTCAATGCGAACCTGATGAAGATTCCCCGTGGGGACCTTCTGGGCGACTTCAACATCTACGACCTGACAGTCGAGAACGACAACGGAGTCAAGTACATAGGCGACATCTACGCCGGCTCGCACACCAACGGCGAGACCAGCCGCGCCCAGATACGGTCCAACTTCCTGGATGCGGGCTATGTGGGCAACCGCAACCTGCTGGACTTCTTCGGGGACATCCAGACCGCCACCACCCGCAGGGAACTCCCTGCCTTGTACAGCAGGTACGACAAAGATAATGGCGACCCCTATGCCGACTACGACATCAGCATCGACTTCCACGACAGCCGGGACATCCTTTCCTTCATCAAGCCGGGATTCTATATCGCAGATTCCACCAGGATCGACATACGGATGTCGGACGGCAGGCTGAACGGAAAGGTAAGTTCCCCCAGACTCGCGTATCTTACCAACTACCTCAAAGGCCTGAACATAACCATCGACAACGAAGGCGGCAGCGCTAACGCCACCCTTGTCACTGACGAACTGCAGCTGGGCCAGATAGGCTTCACCAACAGCGCATTCACTGCTTTTGCGCAGAAGAACGACTTCTTCCTGAGTTTCCACTACGACAACATAGTTGGCATCGACAACATGGGAGAAATCTACCTTGCCGGCAACATCGAACGCGATGCCACCGACACCCTGATAGTTAATGCCAAGCCCCTGTCCTCCTACGTCCGCTTCGACGAGGAACAGTGGGACCTCGCCGAGTCCGACGTGCGCTACCGTGCAGGCGAAGCCCGCTTCAAGAACTTCCTGATATTCAACGGGGACCAGTCCATCAGCATCAACGGAGGCATCTCCCCCAACCGGGCGGATACCCTGAGGATGGACATCAACAAGGTGGACATGAGCGTAATCAACCACTTCACCGGGCGCAACTTCGGCATCAAGGGCCTCACCACAGGCAAGGCCCTGCTGTCATCGCCTCTCAAAGGGGACGTCATGGGTCTGATGAACCTGGCCTGCGACTCCCTGGAAGTCGGCGGAGAGAGCGCCGGCTCGCTCAGGATGGCCCTCGCCTGGGACAAGGCGGCCGACAAGGTCAGCGCATTCATCCGCGACATCTCCGACGGAATGGATGCCGTAAATATCCGGGCCGCCCTCGGAATCAAGAGCAGGAAGGTAGATGTGGATGCCCGCTTGGACGGCCTCAAGCTAGCCCTGCTCTCCCCCGTCATCCCCGATATTGTAGATAATCTCGGAGGAACCCTCCACGGCTCGTTCACGGCCGCAGGCACCCTCGACAGCCTTGCCCTCGCCAGCAATGGAGCCAGGGTGGAAGACGGAAGGATGAAGGTCAAGTACACCGGAGTGGACTACAAACTCGGCGGGCCCTTCCACCTGGAAGACGGCGGCATATTCTTCGACAACTTCAGCATTACCGACCCTGAAGGCGGGCACGGCTCCCTGAACGGCGGCCTGCGCTTCCGGAATCTCAAGGATCTGACACTGGATGCCAGGGCCGACCTCAGCAACCTGATGTTCCTGGGCAACAAGCACGGCGATGTCTATGGCGACCTCTATGCCAGCGGCGACATCCAGCTCAGCGGCCCTCTGGACAACATACTGGTAGATGCCGACGTATTCACCAACAAGGCCGGCAACCTGCACATTTCGCTGGGCGGAGCCTCCTCCGCAGGCGTGGGAGACCTACTTACCTTCACCGACCACAATGTCGTGCAGATAGACCCTTACGAGCTGATGCTGAGGGAGATACTCCAGCAGGTAGCCACCCGCAAGCAGGCAACTTCCTCCAACATAATAGCCAGGGCCCGCATCAATGCCACCCCCGATCTGGAGGCAATGCTCGAGCTGGACAGCACCGGGGACAACTTCCTGACCGCCAGAGGCTCCGGAACCCTCGACGTGGAAGTCAACCTGGCCCGCAGGCTGGTGGACGTTACCGGAGACTACAACATCTCCAACGGAAAATATCACTTCGCCATCCCCGGCATAGTAAGCAAGAACTTCAACATCAACAGCGGCAGCAGCATCAAGTTCGGCGGCGGGCTTTCCAACAGCGAACTGGACATCGATGCTACCTACAGCGTACGCACCTCCATCAACCGACTGATGGCGGATACATCTTCCGTAGCAACCAGGAGGATGGTGAACTGCGGAATCAGCATCACCGACAAGATTACCTCCCCTAAACTGGGCTTCTCCATCGACATCCCCGACCTCGACCCTACCACCAAATCCGAGGTCGAGAGCGCCCTCAACACCGAGGACAAGGTGCAGAAGCAGTTCCTCTCGCTGATAATCACCGGAGGCTTCCTCGAAAGCGAGCAGACCGGTATCATCAACAATAACAACCTGGTGTTCTCGAATGTGAGCGAGCTAATGTCCAGGCAGCTCAGCAACCTGCTGAACAGGATGGACATCCCCGTCGACCTCGGCGTGGGATACCAGCAGAATTCCAGCGGAACCGACCTCTACGACGTATCGGTGAGCACCGAGCTCTTCGACAACCGTGTGGAAGTGCGAGGATCCTTCGGCAACCGCCAGTACAGCACCACCACCAACCCCAACGGCGACATGGTCGGCGACCTGGACATCGATGTCAAGCTGGACCGCCCCGGCGAGCTACGACTCAACCTCTTCTCGCACTCCGCCGACGAATACACCTCCTACCTCGACTATTCCCAGCGCAATGGCGTTGGCCTTACATACCAGAAAGAATTCAACAAGTGGTCCGACTTCCTCCGCAACCTCTTCCGCAGCCGCAAGAAACGGCAGCAGACAGAAAGGGATGCGACATTGAACGAGGAAAAGAGGACCATCAGCATAGAAGCAGATGAATAAAGGCAGACTATATCTGATACCCTCCCCCCTCGGCGAATACGATCCGGCCGAAGTTATCCCCGAAGGCACCCTGAAGGTACTCAAGGGCATCTCCAGCTTCGTGGTGGAAGAGACCCGCACCGCAAGGCGCTACCTCTCGGCAGCTGGGCTCAAAGGGCATATTTCCGAACTGGAATTCCACGAGCTCAACGAGCATACGGCCCCGGCCGAAGTGGAAAGCCTCCTGGCACTGTTCGACAAGGGAGACGTGGGACTGATTTCCGAGGCAGGCCTTCCCGCGGTCGCAGATCCCGGTGCCGCCCTGGTAGCCCTCTGCCACCGCGAGGGAATTACGGTAGTTCCTATGGTAGGCCCTTCCTCCCTGATGCTATCGCTGATGGCCTCCGGCCTGGACGGCCAGAGCTTCGCATTCCGGGGCTATCTACCCGCAAAGACCGACGAACGCCGGGCCGCCATCCGCCGCTGCGAGAAAGACTCCGCAGCCCTGCACCAGACCCAGCTTTTCATCGAGACCCCCTACCGCAACGATTCGCTGCTGAAGGACCTCCTGGAACAGCTGAACCCGGCCACAAGGCTCTGCATCGCAGCCAACATCACCCTGCCCGACGCATTCATCAAGACTGCAAAAGTATCACAATGGAAAAAAGATATACCTCAGATAGGGAAACGCCCGTGCGTGTTCCTGATTTTGGCAAAATAGAACTGCTGGGAATGGAATTCCTGGCCTATCACGGCTGCCTGGCCTCCGAGAAGGAGAACGGCGGCAGTTTCGTGGTGGATTTCCGCGCAAGCGTGGATCTCGGTGCCGCCGCACAGAGCGACGAGCTGGCCGACACCCTCGACTATTCGGCCGTCTATAAGATAGTCGCCGCCGAGATGGCCACTCCTTCGGACCTGCTGGAAAATGTTGCAGGAAGGATCAGGGCCGCTATCGAAGAGGCCTACCCTGCCCTGCCGGAGTTCGAGATCAGCGTGTCCAAGAAGAACCCTCCGGTGGGAGGAAACGCAGCCGTCGCCAAAGTAACCCTGTATGGAGGATGTGCCCGATGAAGATTGCCTTTATCACACTGGGCTGCAAGCTGAATTTCGCCGAGACTGCCACCTATGAGCGCGGTTTCCGTGCCGCAGGCATGGAGGTGGTCCCGTGGCGGGAGAAGGCGGATATCTACCTGATAAATACCTGCACCGTTACCGAGACTTCGAACCGGAAGTCCCGCGGGGAAATCCGCAAGGTGCATCGCATCAATCCGGATGCGCAAATCATAGTTACCGGCTGCTATGCGCAGATGAAGCCCGACGAAATCCGGGCCATTCCCGGTGTCAGCCGCGTTTTCCTTTCCGACGAAAAAGCTCAGGTCGTTCCTGAAACGCTGCAACTTTCCAAACTGCCGCGAACAAACGCGGACAGGCAGGAACTGCCCCCCGAGGGCCTGTCCACCCCCGGACAGGGGCAGGGGGATGGGGCCCGACGGAGACAAGTGGTCGCAGACCACGCAGGAAACGTTGGGAGGGGCCGGAGCGAACAAAGTGAGCGGAGTTCCTCGGGGGGCAGTTACCTGCCTGCGAGCGTATTCGGAGCATATTCTACCAGCGAACGTACCAGGGCATTCCTGAAGGTGCAGGATGGCTGCGACTATTTCTGCCGCTACTGCACCATACCCTATGCCAGGGGAAGGAGCAGAAGCATTCCAATTTGCGAGGCTGTGAAGGCCGCGGAGGCCATTGCTGCGGAAGGAATAAAGGAAGTGGTGATAACCGGCATCAACACCGGCGACTATGGCCGCGGAACGGGAGAATCCTTCCTGGATCTGCTGAAAGCCCTGAACGAAGTGAAAGGCATAGAAAGATGGCGCATCTCCAGCATCGAGCCCAACCTAATAACCGAGGAAATCATCGACTGGATAGCCTCCGGAACCAAATTCCAGCC
>JAILMV010000061.1 GCA_024692185.1 Bacteroidales bacterium
CAAAGTATCTGGATGCCGGGAGCCTCCAGGCGCTGCTCGACTGCATCGAAAGGGGCAAGCCGCTCGACCGCAAGACGGCCGACGGCGTGGCTGCCGGGATGAAGGTGTGGGCGATGGAACACGGCGTGACGCATGTTACGCACTGGTTCCAGCCTTTGACGGAAGGTACGGCTGAGAAGCACGACTCCCTGATCGACTATGACGGGAAGGGCGGTGTCATCGAGACCTTCGACGGGAAAATGCTGGCCCAGCAGGAGCCGGACGCATCGTCTTTCCCGAGCGGAGGCATACGCGCCACCTTCGAGGCCCGCGGCTATACGGCCTGGGACCCTACCTCCCCGGTTTTCATTCAGGGAGATACCTTGTGCATACCCACCATCTTCGTGTCCTATACAGGCGAGGCGCTGGATTACAAGACCCCTCTCAAGCGCGCCATAAAGGCCGTCTGCGATGCTGCGCTGCCCATCTGCCGCCTCTTCGACCCCACAGTTTCCAAAGTGTATTCCTACCTCGGATGGGAGCAGGAGTACTTCCTGGTGGACGAGGCCCTCTACGCATCCCGCACGGACCTGATGAATACGGGACGTACCTTGATAGGCCATATGTCCTCCAAGAACCAGCAGCTGGACGACCATTACTTCGGGGCCATTCCTTCCCGCGTGGCCTCTTTCATGAGGGACCTGGAGATAGCTGCATTCCGTCTTGGAATACCCATCAAGACACGTCATAACGAGGTGGCTCCCAATCAGTTCGAGCTCGCTCCGATTTATGGGGAAGCAAACCTGGCGAACGACCAGAACCAGATATTGATGAACCTGATGGACACCATCGCGCGCAAGCATTCATTCGTGGTGCTGCTTCACGAGAAGCCCTTCGAGGGCATCAACGGCTCCGGTAAGCACAACAACTGGTCGCTCGGAACCGATACCGGCGTTGGGCTGCTCTCTCCGGGCAAGGATGCCCGCGGCAACCTGCAGTTCATGATCTTCCTGGTCAATTCTCTGGCAGCCGTGCAGAAGCACAACGCCCTGATGAAGGCCAGCATAGTAAGTGCCGGCAACGAGCATCGTCTCGGGGGCAACGAGGCGCCGCCATCCATAGTTTCCGCTTTCCTCGGCAAAACTATGACACAGGTGCTCCACAAACTGCTGGAACTGCCTTCCGGCACACCTATCGAGATTGCCGGCAAGAAGGGTAAGGGCGTTGGCCTGGTGGAGATTCCGGAAATCCTGCTGGACAACACCGACCGCAACCGTACATCTCCTTTCGCTTTTACCGGAAACCGCTTCGAGTTCCGCGCCGTAGGCTCTTCCGCCAACTGTGCCGGCGCCCTTACCGTGCTCAACTCCGCGGTGGCTGAACAGCTGCTGGACTACAAGGCAGCCCTGGACAAGGAGCTTGCAAAGGGCAAGGACTTCGAGGTGGCCGTGATGGACAGCCTCAAGCCCATCATAGCATCTGTGATAGATGTGGTCTGCTTCGACGGCAACGGTTATTCCGAAGAATGGGTGCGCGAGGCGAAGCGTCGCGGTCTGGATACCCGCACTTGCGTGCCGGAGCTCATCGCGGCCTATGCATCTCCTTCTTCCGTGGAGATGTTCGCCCGTACCAAGGTATTCAGCGCCAGGGAGATAGATGCCCGCAACGAAGTCAAATGGGATACTTATTCCAAGAAGATACAGATAGAGTCCCTGGTGCTGGCCAGAATGGCCATCAACCATATTATGCCGGCCGCGCTGGAATACAAGGCGCGCCTGCTGAAGGGGCTGAAATATAATATGGACGTGTTCGGACTCCTGAAGGGCTGCACTTCGGAGTGCAAGCTGGTTGAGGAAATATCCGATCTTGTGGAAGATATACGCGTGAAGGTGGACGAGATGCAGAAGGCCCGCAGCAAGGCCGGGAACGCATCCGATTCCTATTCGCGGGCAATGGCATATTCGGAGATAGCGGCAAGCCTGCGCCGTCTCCGTAAGCCCATAGACAGGCTGGAGGAGCTGGTCGACAACCGTATATGGCCGCTCCCCAAATACAGGGAATTATTGTTTATCAGTTAGTAGTATATGGAAAAAATCAGGATTGCAATCGTCGGCTACGGCAACATCGGGCGCTTCTCCCTGGAAGCAGTTCAAGCCGCCTCCGACATGGAATGTGCGGGCATTGTCCGCAGATCCGGCTCGGCGGAAGGAATCCCCGAGCTAGCTTCCTACAAGGTGGTTTCCGACATACGGGAACTCGGCAAGGTGGATGTAGCCATCCTCGCCGTGCCTTCCCGCAAGGTAAAGGAAAACGCCGAAAAGTATCTCTCCCTGGGCATCAGTACCGTGGACAGTTTCGACATCCACACCGACATCTGTGCCCTCCGTTCGGCTCTGGCCCCGGTGGCTTCGGCCAATGGCGCCGTGAGCGTGATTTCCGCCGGCTGGGACCCGGGCAGCGATTCGGTCGTGCGTGCCCTGATGCAGGGACTTGCCCCCAAGGGTATCAGCTACACCAACTTCGGCCCCGGACGTTCCATGGGGCATTCCGTGGCCGTAAAGGCGATAGCCGGGGTGAAGGATGCGCTGAGCGTGACCATACCCGTAGGCACAGGACTGCACCGCCGTATGGTTTATGTGGAACTGGAACCCGGAGCCGATGCCTCCAAGGTGGAGGCCGCCATCAAGGCCGACCCTTACTTCGTGCACGACGAGACGCACGTGATTCCGGTGGACAGCGTGGATGCGCTGAACGATATGGGACACGGAGTCAACCTGGTGCGCAAGGGCGTGTCCGGCTGCACCCATAACCAGCTGCTGGAGTTCAATATGA
>JAILMV010000063.1 GCA_024692185.1 Bacteroidales bacterium
GTCCGGGTGGACTCAACAGCAACGATAACCCTATGTACGGTTCTACCCTCGGTTATTTCGATGCTTCCTACCTGAAGATCCGCAACATCACCCTCGGTTACAACCTTGGCAAGATCAAGGCCATCAAGGACTTCGGCATCCACAGCCTCCGCGTCTATGCCTCCATCCAGAACCCTGTCGTGTTCTTCTCTCCTTATACCAGGGAAAGCGGTCTTGATCCCGAGACCAACTCTACCGGTACCGATATTACCGACAACAAGACCACCGCTACTCACGACGGTCTCGTCGGTAAGAACAAGGTGGTCGGCTACAACACCCCGAACACCCGTAACTTCCTCTTCGGTATTAACATAACATTCTAATCAGGAACAATCATGAAAAAGATACTGAATATCGCTCTGGCTGCTTCCTTGCTGTTCCTCGGCTGCGCTTGCACCAAAGTGCTTGACGAACAGAAGCCCCGCACGTTCTACGAGCCTACATTCTTCACGACCGAGGCCGGTGTACAGGGTGGACTTACTTCGCTCTACAGGAGCCTCCGCCTTATTTACGGCTTGGGATACTACTATAATATCAACGAGACCGGTACCGACGAATATACCTACGGTTGGTCCGCTGACAGCAACTTCAAGGATGCCGACCTTTCCGGCGCCGGCTCCCTGACTCCTTCGTCTTCCCGTTCCAGGGACCTCTGGGAAATGGCCTTCAAGACCATCAATACCGCCAACGGTATCATAGAAAATGCTACTGCGGCAAATCTTGATGCCCAGTACATTGCCGAGGCCAAATTCTTCAGGGCATTCTACTATTTCCAGCTCGTCCAGACCTTTGGCGGCGTCCCGCTCGATCTCGGTTCCGGCAGTCTTGCTTTCAACAACAAGCCTGTCCGCACATCCGTCCGCAACACCGTTCCCGATGTTTACGCAGCTATTCTCAAGGATCTCGAAGATGCAGTCAAGGATCTTCCCGATTCTCCTCGTAAGACCGGTACCGCTACCAAGACTACCGCAAGGCTTGTCCTCGCTAAGGCTTACCTGACCTATGGCTGGTGGCTCAAGAACCCGAAGAACATCCCTACCTATCCTGATTGCACCCGCAACAGCGGCGAAGCTGCCAACTACTTCCAGAAGGCATACGACACCGCCCTTGCCGGAATCGCCGAACCCGGTCCCTTCGCCCTCCAGGAGACTTTCCGCGATGTTAGCCTCGGCTCCAACGACCGCAACAGCGAAATCGTCCTCTATGCCGACCACACCGACCAGAGCGAGCTCTACAATGAGTCAAGCTTCGGATGGTCCAACGGTAATCCTCCCGAGAACTTCGCAGGATGGATGGTTATCTGGAACTACTCCGGTGATATGAAGATCAAGACGGATGAGGGTAAAGAGATCAACCCCGTACAGCGTGAGGCTATCCAGGCACTTGGACGTCCTTGGACCCGTATGGCTCCTACCGTCGAGGCTCTCAGCAAGTTCACCGACGCTAGGGATTCCCGCGCCGACGGTACCTTTACCACCGTATTCCGCGGCAACTGGCAGAAGGGTAACAGTCAGGCTCCTTACTGCATCGGTGCCAACAATTTGCACATCAATCAGAACGAGCCCGTGCTCAGCTTCCTCTTCAATGCTACCAACGACGCCTCCATCAGCTACGCCAAGGGCAATGCTCTGGTCGGAGCAGGTGTGAAGGCCGGCAGGGCAGACTTCGTGTACGACATCAATATGATCAACCGTCGTGTATATCCTGCTCTCTGGAAGCTCGGTCCTTACCGTACCGACAATGGCTCCGGTCTCGGTTCTCCTAACGGTGCAAGCACCCGTCCTTTCAACATCCTCAAGTTCTCTGAATTCTATTTCATAGCTGCTGAGGCTGCCGTAATGGGCGCTACCGGTGCCAAGTCCGCCAAGGATCTGCTCGCCGTCATCGTAAAGCGTGCCGGTAAGTGGACTTTCAGCAATGCCGCCAATGCTCCCGTATCTGCCGACAATGGTGACGCCATGGTTGCCGATATGCCTGCTACCATCGACATCAACTACATCCTCGACGAAAGGATGCGCGAGTACTTCGGTGACGGCTTCCGCTGGCTCGACCTCGTGCGTACCCAGACTTGGAAAGAGCGTGCTAGTGTCTACCACATCGGTGACGATTATGAAAAGGTTCCTTCTCCTCACGCCCGTACCATCGAAGATTACATGTACCTCCGTCCGATTCCTCAGAATCAGATCAACGGTCTTGTGATGGATGAGGCTGACAAGGCAGCATACCAGAACCCTGGTTATCCTACTAAGTAATCTTTTAGTGTCCGTAAAAGGCGATAGGGAGTCTCTCCCTGTCGCCTTTTTGTTTTTTTTATTTATCTTTGGGAAAACAAAGAAACTATGACCAGGATAATCGAATGTGTTCCCAATTATAGCGAGGGGAGGGATAGAGGAGTCATAGATGCAATAGTTTCGGCTATCGCATCCGTGAAGGAGGTCAAAGTGTTGAACGTGGATCCGGGAGAGGCGACCAACCGCACGGTGGTCACATTCGTGGGCCCTCCGGAATCCGTAGTCGAAGCCGCATTCCGCGGCGCGGCCAAAGCCAAGGAAAAGATAGATATGCGCCTGCATCACGGGGCTCATCCCCGCAGCGGCGCCACCGACGTGCTCCCGCTCATACCGATTTCCGGAATCACCCTGGAAGAATGTGCCGAGCTTGCCCGCAAACTTGCAGAACGTATGTACAAAGAACTCGGCATTCCCTGCTACTGCTACGAAGCCGCGGCCTTCAAGCCTGAACGCAAGAACCTGGCCGTATGCCGCGCCGGCGAATACGAGGCCCTGCCCGAGAAGATGGCGGACCCGGAACGCAAGCCGGACTTCGGCGGAAACTTCGACGACACTGCCGCCCGCACCGGCGCATCCAACGTGGGCGCCCGCAATTTCCTGGTGGCGGTGAACTTCAATCTGAACACTACATCTACCCGCAGGGCCATGGCCGTAGCCTTCGACGTTCGTGAAAAAGGCCGCAAGGCCCGCGAGGGAGGCAGTCTGACCGGCAAGTTGCTCAAGGACGCCGACGGTAACCAGATATGGATTCCAGGCACTCTGAAGGGCTGTAAGGCCATAGGCTGGTATATAGATGAATACGGCATCGCCCAGGTATCGATGAACATAACCGACATCGACGCCACTCCTCTGCACCTGGCTTACGAAGAGGTTTCCCGCGCCGCAGCGGCCAGGGGGCTTCGCGTAACGGGGGCCGAAATAGTCGGACTGGTCCCCAAGAAAGTTCTTCTGGAGGCCGGCCGCTTCTATCTGGAAAAGCAGCAGCGCTCCCTCGGCATCAGCGAGGAAGAAATTATAAAGATTGCGGTCAAGAGCATGTCGCTGGACGACCTCAAGCCCTTCGACCCCAAGGAGAAGGTGATAGAATATCTGATGGAAGATCCGGCCGAGATGGCCGTGAAGGAGAGGCTCGTGCGCATGAGTGTGAAGGATTTTGCGGCAGAGACTGCCTCGGAATCCGCAGCTCCCGGCGGCGGATCGGTTTCCGCAGTAATGGGAGCTCTTGGCGCCGCCCTCGCCACTATGGTGGCAAATCTCTCCGCCCACAAGCGCGGATGGGACGAGCGTTGGAAGGAGTTTTCCGACGTAGCTGAGAAAGGCCAGGCCCTGGTGAAGGAACTCACGGCCCTGGTAGATGAAGACACTGCCGCCTTCAACCGCATAATGGATGTATTCGCCATGCCCAAGGGCACTCCCGAGGAGAAAGCCGCCCGCGACAAGGCTATGGAAGAAGCCACCCTCTATGCTGCCTCCGTGCCCCTGAAGACCATGGAAGCCTCGCTGAAGGCCCTTCCTCTGGCCTTGGAGATGGCGCAGAAGGGCAATCCTGCCTCCGCCTCGGATGCCGGAGTTGCCGCCCTTGCCGCCACGGCTGCAGTACGCGGGGCCGCAATGAACGTGCGCATCAATGCCGCCGGCCTCAAGGACGGCGCCCCCGCCGCACCGCTGCTCGAGCGCGCCTCGCAGATCGAGGCCGAAGCCCTGGCCCTGCAGGACAAGGTCCTCGAGGCCGTGGGCCTGAGCAAATGACAGAAAGAAGCTAATAACCAAACATACTGAATGTTGACCACATTTAAAGAAGAAATACTCTCCGGTATTCCGGCGGAGCTGCCCGCTCCTAAAGTTTACGACAAGGAGGTAAACCATGCACCCAAGCGCAAGGATATACTTACTGCCGGGCAGAAAGTGCTCGCCATAAAGAATGCTCTGCGTTATTTCCCAAAAAAGCACCATGCTACGCTTGCGCCGGAGTTCGCCAAGGAACTGGAGGACTACGGCCGCATCTACATGTACCGTTTCCGCCCCGAATATGAAATGTATGCCCGCCCCATAGACGAATACCCCGCCAAGTGCAGGCAGGCTGCGGCCATCATGGCCATGATCCAGAACAATCTGGACCCGAGGGTTGCCCAGCATCCCCACGAACTCATAATCTACGGAGGCAACGGCGCCATCTTCCAGAACTGGGCCCAGTACCGGCTCACCATGCAGTACCTCGCCACCATGAGCGAGGAGCAGACCCTGGTGATGTATTCCGGTCATCCCATGGGGCTTTTCCCCAGCCATAAGGACGCCCCGCGCGTGATAGTGGCGAACGGAATGGTGATTCCCAATTACTCCAAACAGGATGACTGGGAACGCTTCAACGCACTCGGCGTGAGCCAGTACGGTCAGATGACGGCCGGTTCCTATATGTACATAGGCCCTCAGGGCATAGTCCACGGCAC
>JAILMV010000105.1 GCA_024692185.1 Bacteroidales bacterium
ATCTTCCACCAGGGAATCGAAACCCACGCCCTTGTAATTGTCCAGCAGATAATTCAGCGTGCCGGAAAGCACGGCGTCCATCTTCTCGAAACGGTCGCCGCTCTGCAGCACACGGTCGAGGGTCACCAGCACTGGCAGGGCAGCACCGGCGGTGGTCTCGTAGTTCAGCGACACTCCGTTCTCGCGGGCTATGTCCTCCAGGCTGCGGAACTCATCGTACGGCCCGGAGAATGGTATCTTATTGCAGGCCACCACATTATAACCTCTCTTTATAAGGGAAGGGTAAATGTTTCCCATTGTGGGATCGGCCGTGCAGTCCACGAAGACCGAGCAGCCTTCCGCCTTGGGCAGGGCCTCGGTAAAGGCAGTCCCGGGGATGATTCCATCCGCAAGGCGCGCCCCTGCTTCCGCCCAGGGAATTCCCCCGCCGTCAAGTATGTAGCGACGGGTATTGGCAAGCCCGCAAAGCACCAGCCGGCGCCCCTTGCGTGCAGCTATTCCTTCGGTATTATCGCTGAGCATATCCACCAGGGCCTTGCCCACCTTGCCATAGCCGGCGATATAAAGATTGATTCGTTTCATAGCAGTATCGCAGTTAATTTCGCGGTTTCCAGCAGGAAGCCGTCGTGCCCGTAATCGGAACTGATTTCAACATAGCGGGCTCCCGGAATCCAGGCTGTCCAGACCTTGGTTTCTTCCGGAGGGAAGATCTGGTCGGTATCGATTGCCACAACCGTGACGGAGGCCTTTATCTCCTTAAGCGCAGCCTGCACTCCCCCTCTGCCGCGGCCGACGTTGTTGCTGTCCACCAAATTGCAGATGGTATAGTAGGAATAGGCATCGAAGCCCCGCTTGACTAGTTTGTCGCCCTGATGACGTTCGTAGGAAGCCACCCTGCCTGCGAAGAGGCAGTCTTCGTCGGCTTCGCTCTGGGTAAGGGCGTAACCGCGGAAACAGCGGTAGGACAGCACGGCCTGGGCCCGGGCGCATTTCAGGCCGGCAGCTCCCCCTTCCAGACTCCTTGCCTCGCGGAAGCTGGGATCCGCCTCCAGCGCCATACGCTGGTTTTCGATGGTCGCTCCCAAGTAGGGCGACACCCTGGGAGCCGTGGCCATAAAGGCGCAGCGGATGAAGATATCCGGCTCCGCAATGGCCCATTCGATGGCCTGGAAACCTCCCGAAGAACTTCCGATAAGCAAATCTACCGTATTAATTCTCAAGAATTTACGGACTGCAATTATTGCGGACACAGTATCCCTGACCGTAACTCTCGGGAAGTCCAGCAGCCAGGGTTTGCCGCTGGCGGGATTGATGCTTGCAGGGCCCTCCGAGCCATAGGGAGAACCTATCATATTCACGCAGACCACGAAGTTCTTTTCCGTGTCTATGGACTTGCCGGCTCCCACCATCTCCGGCCACCATTCCTCAGGGTCGCTGTTGGCCGTGAGAGCATGGCAGATCCAGACTACGGGCTTCTTGCCGTCGTAGTCTTCCCTGGATGTGTGGAATACCACGTGAGCGGAGTCCAAGCGCCCGCCTGCCTCCAGGTCCAGAGGGATTATGAGCTGGTGTCTTATCATTTGGCAGCGGTTTCGAGGGCATTGTCGAGGTCGGCGATTATATCCTGCACATCCTCCAGCCCTATGCTGAGGCGAATCAGGTCCGGGGCTATGCCGGCGGCGCGGAGCTGTTCGTCGCTGAGCTGGCGATGGGTGTGCGAAGCGGGATGCAGCACGCAACTGTGGCAGTCCGCAACGTGGGTTTCTATGGTTATCAGCTTGAGGGCATCCAGGAAACGATTGTCGAATGCGCGCCCGCCTTTCAGTCCGAAGGCCATCACTCCGCAGGATCCGTCGGGAAGATATTTCTTCTGCCTTTCTGGATCGCTGAGCTCAGGGAAATGCACCCAGGCCACTGCGGGATGGGCTTCCAGGAACTTCGCCACCTTGAGGGCGCTCTCGGTATGGCGGGCAATGCGCAGATGCAGGGTCTGCAGGCCGAGGTTCAGGTAGAAGGCATTCTGGGGACTCTGGATGGCACCTATATCGCGCATCAGATGAGTGGTAGCCTTGGTAATATAGGCCGCACGCCCGAAGCGCTCGGTGTACACCAGCCCGTGATAAGATGCATCCGGCGTGGTCAGGCCTGGAAACTTGTCGGCATGGGCATTCCAGTCGAAGTTGCCGCTGTCCACCAGGGCGCCGCCCACGCTGACACCGTGCCCGTCGATATATTTGGTGGTGGAGTGCGTGACTATGTCGGCCCCCCATTCGAAAGGCCGGCAGTGCACGGGAGTGGCAAAGGTATTGTCCACTATCAGCGGCACTCCGTGGGCATGGGCTATCTCCGCAAAACGTTCTATGTCGAATATTTCCACACCGGGATTGGAGATGGTCTCGCCGAAAACGGCTCGGGTCCTCGGGCGGAAGGCAGCTTCAATTTCCGCGTCGCTGGCCTCTGCATCGACGAAAGTCAGTTCAATCCCCATCTTGCGGAGAGTCGTACCCAATAGGTTGATAGTTCCTCCATAGATATTGTTAGTGCTGATTATATGGTCGCCGGCTTCACAAATGTTCAGGCAGGCGAAGAGATTCGCGGCCTGGCCGGACGAGGTCAGTATGGCACCCACTCCCCCTTCCAGGGCTGCTATGCGAGCGGCCACGTTATCCACGGTAGGATTCTGAAGGCGGGAATAGAAGTAACCGGCTTCTTCCAGGTCGAACAACCGTCCCATCTGGTCGGAGGTTTCGTAAAGGAACGTAGTACTCTGAATTATAGGCATCTGGCGCGGTCCGCCTTTAGCAGGCCTGTAGCCGGAGTGGATGCATTTTGTTCCTATTTCCATATATAGACAACTAACTAAACTTCAATCATTTCCTTGACAAAGGTAGAGATAATAGAAATTTATTTTACAATTTTATAAAAGTTTAGAATATTTAACTATTTTTGCATTGTTGTTTAGAAAAGTAAACAAGCAAAGCCAGGCTTTTGGGCCCTAAAACGAAAAATATTCTTATGGCACGTTTGGAAGACTCACGACTTGACGCAACGGATCTGCAGATACTGCGATGCGTGCAGGAAAACGCCAGGATTACCAGCAAGGAACTGGCGGCCAAGGTCCACCTCTCCACCACCCCGGCATTCGAAAGGCTGAAGAGGCTGGAGAAGAACGGATATATAAAGAAGTACGTCGCGGTGCTGGATGCCGAAAAGCTGAACCGCGGCTTCACCGTGTTCTGCTCGGTCAAGCTTAAGCAGATGACGCGGGATGTGGCTAAGGATTTCATCTCGGTTATCAAGGACATTCCCCAGGTGGCCGAATGTTACAACATCTCCGGAGAGTACGACTATATGCTAAAGATACAGTCCCCGGATATGAAGTATTACAATGAATTCATAATCAACGTATTAGGAACGATCGACTCCATCGGCAGCATTCTTTCCACCTTCGTGATGGACGAGATTAAGAACTCACACGGGCTCAATCTATGAGAGAAATTTCGTAGATTTGTGCTATGCTGTCTTTCGTTATCTGTATCATTGCATTGATTGCCGGCTACGCCATCTACGGCGCTTTCGTCGACAGAGTATTCGGACCCGATCCCAAACGTACCACCCCCGCTGTTTCCAAAACCGACGGAGTTGATTTCATTCCCCTTCCTACCTGGAAGGTATTTATGATCCAGTTCCTGAACATTGCGGGCACAGGCCCCATCTTCGGAGCCATCATGGGAGCCAAGTTCGGCCCTGCATCCTACCTCTGGATAGTGCTGGGATGCATCTTCGCCGGAGCCGTTCACGACTACTTCACCGGCATGCTCTCGGTACGCCACGGCGGCGCAGGACTCCCTGAACTGGTGGGAGCTTATCTTGGGAACGGCACCAAGAAGGTGATGCTGGTATTCTCGATAGTGCTTTTGCTGCTGGTAGGAACCGTATTCGTCTATAGCCCCGCCCTCATACTGGGCGACATGGCAGGCGACGGCGGACGCGGTTCAATAATGATGTGGGTGGGCATTATCTTCGTCTATTACATCATAGCGACCCTGCTGCCCATCGACAAGATAATAGGAAAGATCTATCCCCTCTTTGCCATTGCCCTGCTTTTCATGGCGGCCGCACTGATGGTCTGTCTCTTCATAAAATGGCCCGCCATCCCTGAAATCTGGGACGGCCTGCAGAACCGCGGACCTTCGATAGGCCTCAACGGCCAGCCCATCTTCCCCTGCCTCTTCATTACCATTGCCTGCGGGGCCATCAGCGGCTTCCACGCCACCCAGAGCCCTCTTATGGCAAGGTGCCTGAAGAACGAGAAGCTGGGCCGGCCCGTGTTCTACGGCTCGATGATTACCGAAGGTCTGGTTGCCCTTATCTGGGCAGCAGTATCTTCCTACTTCTTCTTTGACGGAGGAGCGGCAGAAGTTGGTTCCGACCTCAGCGCAGCAGCCCCCGCAGTAGTTACCAAAGTTTCCCGCGGCTGGCTGGGCCTGATGGGTGGAATCCTGGCAGTACTGGGAGTGGTAGCGGCCCCCATCACCAGCGGGGACACCGCCTTCCGCAGCGCAAGGCTGATCATAGCGGACTTCATAAAAGTGGACCAGAAACCCGTGCACAACCGCCTGATAGTAGGTATTCCCCTCTTCGTGGCCGCTTCCGCCCTGCTCTGGTTCAACGTAGCAAATGCCGACGGATTCAACATAATATGGCGCTATTTCGGCTGGGCCAACCAGACTCTGGCCGTATTCGCCCTATGGACCGCCACCGTATATCTGGCGAAGAGCCGCAAGGGTGCCTGGTATCTGATTACCTTGCTCCCCGCAGCCTTCATGACCGCGGTCTGCCTCACCTTCATCTGCATAGACAAGACAGGTTTCCATCTGCCCGCCAGCCTCAATGTATGGCTGGGCCTCGGGACCTTCCTGATATCCCTGCTGCTGTTCTTCTGCTGGCACCGAAAAGTTTGCAAATAAATTTTTATTGCCTATATTTGCAGACGTATGTCCGCATTCTCACTCCATAACTGCAGACGAGACCGAAGATAGGAGGCGTAGAACCCTCCCAAATATCTTCGGAAATTCTACATACACTTTCCTCCGGAATTTCCGCCTAATAATTGCAATTGACAATCTCGGTTTGTCTTGCCATTAGGGATATTA
>JAILMV010000110.1 GCA_024692185.1 Bacteroidales bacterium
GTCTCGTTGTAGCTGCCGTTGGGCAGGGGGTCGAGGAATCCTGCGCAGGAGGCTGCAAGGAAGCAGGCCGCCGCATATATCAATATGGTATCGAGTCTTTTCATCGCAGTCATCATTTAGAAGGTCAGTTTAACTCCCGCAAGCACGGTCCTGAAGAACGGATAGGCTGTCACGCCGGCGGCCGGGGCCTCCGGGTCGACATATTCCAATCCTGTGATAGTCACGAGGTTTCCACCTCCGGTGAGAGTGAAGCGCACGGTGTCGATCCACTTGAAGGAAGGATGCCAGTCATACCAGAGCTGGGCGCTCTTGATCTTGAACCATCCGCCGTTGCGCATCCAGAATCCGGAATTCACGAAGTTGGTGGTGGATTTCTCATAGCTCAGCCTGGGATAGGCTCCGCCGATGTTATCTGCCACGAACTTGGAGTAGTTGCCGTCGCCCCATCCGTTCCAGAAGTACTCGGTATTCAGCACCCTGTCGAAGAAGGCGTGGCCCTTTCCGGTCATGGTGAAACCGAAGTCCTTGTAGGTGAGGGTAAGGTTGAGGCAGTAGCGCAGCCAGGGGTTGGAGTTGCCGATCACGCGCACGTCGTTATTGTTGATAATGCCGTCGCCGTCAAGGTCGCGGTAGCGCAGGTCACCGACCTTGGTGCCGTTCTCGTCGAGCTTTGCATACGAGTCGATATCAGCCTGGGTCTCGAACTTGCCTTCCCAGACATAGCCGGTGATGGCGCTCTCGTTGCGCCCGGTGGCCTTCTGCCAGTCGAAGGCGTAGAAGTCGTTGGCGACCTTGGTATTGACCGTCCTCCAGGACGTGGCCCATCCGCCGGCTTCCACGAAGAGATCGCCGAAGCGCTTCCTCCACGTGAGCCCGAGTTCGGCTCCGATGGTGCGCTTGGCGTTGTAGTTCTCGTAGTAGTCTATGCCTGTCATGCCGTGGGCGTTGATATACTCGCTCATGGTATTGGTGAGCAGTCCCGTGCGCCAGACCATGTAGCCCTTGAGCGTCAGGTCGAATCCTCCCGGCAGGGAGACATCCCCTCCGAGATCGATCTCCGTGATACGGGGCCAGGTGAGCTCGGGATTGGCCAGGCGGTCGATGTTGGTGACTTTGGCTGTCTGCTTGTCGGAGCCGAACCACTGGTAGGCGGTCGCAGGTCCGAAGGTCAGCGAACTGGAATTGGAGTAGGCCGCCTGATAGTAGTAGTTGTAGATGAAGATGTCGGAGGAACCGAGTCTGCCGGCCTGGGCCCAAAGCCTGGTGCGGTCCGTTGCAAGCCAACTTACTCCTGCTGAGGGGAAGATGGAGTAGCGTCTCTTAGGCGCGAACGGCGTAGCCCCGGCGTACTCCAGGTTGAAGTTTGCGGCGAAGCGCTTGCCGTGAGACCAGTCCAGCAGGAGGCTGCCCATCTGCAGCCTTTCGTAGGTGGAGCTTCCGGAGCGGGCTGCATCGGAGATGTAGTAGCGCAGAGTGGCGTCCAGGGTGTTGTCGCCGAACTGTTTCTTCCAGTTGAGGTCCTGCTGCCAGTTGAGTGTCTGGTAGGAGGCGTTGGCCGCGGTGGACTTTCCGGACTGCTTGGCACCCATATGGGTGGAAAGGTCCACTATTCCGTCCTTCTGGTCCCAGAGGTAGGCGATGTAGTCGTTGCTCTTGGTGCCGTTGAGGTAATAGAACGAACCGAAATTCACCAGGCCCTTGGTACTGAGGCCTTTAAGCAGCCATCCAAGGTCTACGTTCAGCTCGGCGTTGAACATTCCGCTGCGGTACAGGATGTCGCAGTAGCCCGCTTCCACCGCAACCGCATAGGGGTTTGAGGTGAAGTTGCGGGACACGGCGTAGATCATCGTGCCCTCCTTGTCGTTGTCGAGGTCGGTCTGCCCGAGGCTCTTTCCGAGGGCCACGGGGAAGGCGATTGCGGGAGTGGTGCGCCAGTCGTACAGCCCGGAGCGGTTGCCGTGGCGGTCTCCCACCATCCCGATGAAGGAAGCGCGGGCTTCGATATATTCGCCTATCCTGGCGGTCACGGAGGTGGTCAGGTTTATCTTGTTGTAGTCGCACCTGGGACCCACCTTGTATATCTCGTTGTCGTTGATGCCGTTGAGCGAGATGTTGTACTTCATGTTGGCGGTGCCTCCGAAAGCGTTGAAAGCGATGCGCGAGGTGGACTTCCCGTTCTTTATCAGCAGCGACTTGTAGTCCACGTTCGGCGTGGTCAGGCTGTAGGGATCGTTCTTGGCGTAGCCCTCGATGGCTTCCTCGCTGTAGAGAGGCGTGTAGCCGGAAGATCCGCGAGCCAGATTGTTGAGACGGGCGTAGGTCACACCGTCCACCCATTCGGGCATGTCGTCTATGAAGCTGTAGCCGCTTTCGACGCTGGCACGTATCTGCATCGGGGTGTTGTAGGCACCCTTCTTCGTAGTGATGTAGATGGCGCCGGTGTTGGCAAGGGGCGTAAGCGCACCCTTGTCGGCCACGTCGGTCACGAATTCCACGCTCTCTATCTGGTTGGGATCCAGCAGGATCTCCTGGAACGGAGTGGGGATACCGTCCACGAAGCACGAGATACTGCTCATGCCCTTGCTGATGAACGAGGTGGAACCGCTGGCGAACCATGGTGATGCAAGGTTCGTGGTTGAGTACAGGGGCTGCCCGTTGCTCTCTATCATGTCGAGGCCGGCGAACTGTCCGAACAGCCGCTGGCGAAGGTCGAGGCCGAAGGTCTGCTCCAGCTCCTTCTCACCTATCTTCTTCCGGTTCGAAGCGCTGGAGAGGCTGTCCGTGCCGGCCTCCGTGGCGAAGGACGAAACGCCTGTCGCCAGAAGGGCCGCAATCACGCAGGCCGCAAATTGGAGATAACAGTGTTTCATCTTTATTGCCATCTTTCGTTGTTCTTGAATACCGTAAGCTTGTCCGCCTGCTCATCGGGGAACGGCCACCAGTACATCACGTCTTTCCACACGCACTGACGGTTGTCCGGGA
>JAILMV010000117.1 GCA_024692185.1 Bacteroidales bacterium
CGACCATTCACCTTCCAGGAAGGCCCTGATCATCTGGAAAAGGGTGATGTTGCAGGCCCATATCCAGAGGGATCCTCCCAGGGAACCGGTATATTCATACCACTGTATGCTGCGGGTGCTGTCCGCGAAGGCATTACCCAGAACCAGCCAGGGCCAGGAAATCTCCGCACTCTGCAGATACCATCTCTCCCAGGCAAGCCAAGCTACTGCCAGGAAGATGTAGGGAAGTATGCCGTGGAACTTGTTCTTGCTCAGTCGGAAGAGACCGAAGATCAGCGACATCTGCAGGGCATTGGCCAGTACTGCGAAGATAGCCCCGCCCACGGTTGCTTCTCCAACCCACCAGGTAGTGATGGCATTCCATAGCACGAAGAAGGAATAGTGCCAGATACGGAAACGGCGGATACCATTGATGCTGGCTATATGGTCGGCACATAGCAGGGGAACCAGGCCGAAGAGTGCGGCAAAACCGCAATGGGGCACCAGCCAGGGCAGGCTCATCAAAACTGCGGAAAGCAGTACAAGTATCCACATTGCTGTTTTTTCCCTTTTCATCATTCAACCTCCTCCGGCATGTTACCGGCATATTTGCGCCACTTAGCGAGCAGCGCGGTCATATCTTCGGGTATAATAGAGTCGAACTGCAGCCATTTTCCGCTCACCGGATGGGCAAAGCCCAAAGTCTTTGCATGCAGAGCCTGGCGAGGGCAGATTTCAAAGCAGTTGGCTATGAACTGACGGTATTTCGAGTAGATGGTTCCTTTGCGGATTTCGGCACCGCCATATCGTTCGTCATTGAACAGGGGATGCCCTATCGAGGACATGTGTACGCGTATCTGATGGGTACGGCCGGTTTCCAGCTTGCATTCCACCAAGGTCACGAAACCGAAACGCTCCAGCACCCGGTAATGCGTGACGGCATGCTTGCCCTCCTCCGGATCGTCGGTCACGCGGAAGCGCAGGCGGTCGTTAGGATCGCGGGTTATGTTCTTGTCGATAGTACCTTCATCTTCCTTTATGTCCCCCCAGACTATAGCCTGGTAGCGCCTTTCCGTAGTATGGTTGAAGAACTGCTTGGCCAGCTTCAGCTGCGCCTCGTCATTCTTCGCCACCAACAGCAAACCACTAGTATCCTTATCAATCCGATGAACCAATATTCCCCCCTTTTCCGGGTCTACTGCAGCCGCAGTGTCGGTGTCCGATGCGGACGCCCTATCCGCCCACGGATGAAGTGGGAGGGGCCCAGCCTCCCGGCTGGGAGGGGCCGCAAGGCCGGCTTGAGCATCGGACACCGACACCGCGGCAGGCTGATTTAGATGGTAGAGCAAGGCATTGACCAGAGTACCGTCGAAATGTCCGTGACCAGGATGGACAACCATACCGGCCGGCTTATTCACCACCAGCACATCGTCATCTTCATAAACAATATCCAGAGGAATATTCTGCGGAACAAGCTCCACGCCGCGACGGCGGTAAGGCATCACGAAACGGATCACATCCCCCGGACGCACCAGCAGATTAGCCTTCGCCGTCTTCTCCCCCACCTTCACATATCCCTCCTTGATGGCACATTGTATGCGATGGCGGGAAGTATCTTCGAGATGGGCAGACATGAACTTGTCGATGCGTATGGGCACCTGCCCCGCATCGACATTCAGCCGGAAATGCTCGAACATCCCCTGTTCTTCATCTTCGGGGATGGCGTCCAGCTCCGGGTCCTGCCAATCTCTGTCGATATCCATTATTTGGAAAGTTCAGCTATCTTTTCTTCGTCGATGGTGAGCCAGAGCGAGACGGCCGCGCCCATGGTCAGGGAACCGGCCGCAGGGGTCGGGGCCTGCTTATATACCACGGCATTCAGGGAATCGCTGTAGCTCTTGACATTCTTGTCGAAATTCACCTTCCCAACGTTCAGCGAATAATCGTGGACAGCATCCAGGGCCCTGAGGTACTTGAGGCCCTTGACGTCGGGTGCATAAGTGCGGCTGTCGTCGGAATTGAGACCCACCATGAGGTCGATGGACGAACCGCTTTCGATCTGCACTCCGGCGGCAATCTCACGGCCATTATAGAGCTGCCTCAACACGTTGTTGGTGGCAATGTCGTTAACATAGATAAGACGGCCGAGATTCAGGCCGCGGGAGGCGAGCTCCGCCTTTGCCTGACGCATGGAATACCCCACCAACAGAGGCATGCTGACCTCCTTGGCGCTCTTGGCGTTCGTGGTGAGCTGGATTGTACGGCCCTTCTTCACCTTGCTGCCGCCCTTGGGATACTGGGCGAACACTGCGCCCTTCTTCATCCGGCGCACATATACC
>JAILMV010000126.1 GCA_024692185.1 Bacteroidales bacterium
AGGTATAGCCTGCGGATACCAGGTAATCGAGGGCATCCGTTGCACCGTTCATGGTAATCATGTGGCTGGTAGTAGGCTTCACGTCATTGTAAAGCACGTGGTACCAGTCGGTATTTGCATAGTAGTTATATACGTCCCTTCCGGAAGCATCCTGGCTGATCACGACCCAGGGGCGCTCGGGGTTTTCCGTCTTGTCGTTGCGGCGGGCCCAGAGTTCCTGCATGTCTTCGTCGGTATAGTTGGCGTACTTGGTACCGGGGCTGTAAGTTCCCCAGAAAAGGTTATTCAGATAAACCGAATCATAACCACGGGTCTCATATTCGGTAGATGTGGTAGGGGCGGTGACGCCGAAACGGCCGCTGTAGCTGACCTTGGCACGTCCGTCCTTCTCCTTGGAACCCTTTTTGGTGGTAACGAGGATGACACCGGCTGAACCACGGGCACCGTAGATGGCTGCGGCAGCTGCGTCCTTGATGACGGAAACGCTCTCCACGTCGATAGGGTTAAGGAACTGCATGTCCCCCTCGACACCGTCGATGAGCACCAGAGGGGTGCCACCGTTGATGGAGTTCAGACCACGGATGTTAAGCGATGCAGCCTGACCGGGGCGTCCTGAGGATGAAGTAATGTTAAGTCCGGGCACGGAACCCTGGAGCATGTGTGCCACGTCAAGGGCGGAACGGTCCTTGATGGATTCGGCTTTGATTACGGAGACGGCACCAGTAAGGTTTGTCTTCTTGGTGGTGCCATAACCGACCACGACGAGTTCGTCGAGCATTTCTGTCTCGGCTTCGAGGGTGACATTAAGGATGGAGGAACGGCCTACGGTGACCTCGGTGTTCTTGTATCCGAGGGAAGATACCACCAATACGTTGCCCGGATTGGCAGATATCGAATAGTTGCCGTCCAGGTCCGTAGATACACCGATGGTGGTTCCTTTGATGAACACACCGGCTCCCGGGACCGGATCTCCGTTGTTGTCAGTGACCTTACCGCGAATCTTGTTTTCCTTCTTCACGTTCTTGGAAAGAACTATCATCTTTCCGTCGAGGGTCACTGCAATGTCATTTCCCAGAATGGATTGCAATGCCTTTTCCACGGGAACATTGTTGAATTCCCCGCTTACTGCGGCATTCTCGTCCACCTCGTCGGATCTGTAGAAAATGGAGAGCCCAGTCTGAGCCTCAATTTCCTTCAATACCGTCTTGGTGCTCTGCTTGTCCCACTTGCCAGTCACGTTCTGTGCGCCGGCAGAGAAGCTAACAAGCAAAAACAGCAGGGCGATAAGTCCTGTTTTGGTTTGCAGTTTCATGAAAATAGATTAATAATTAATTATTGGTTGTGTTAACGGTTGTCAATGTAAACATTAGTGCCTTCCATCCTGATACGTACAGGAATGATCTTTTCCAGAGCAGCCAACACATCGCTCAGCGTTTCGTTGTTGCGGAGCGATATGTTGAACTGATCGGACATGTGGTTAGTTGTATTTGTGTGGAATGTTACTCCATAGGTTCGCGAAAGTTTGTTTACCAGTTCTGCGAGAGAGATGTTCTCGTAGATGAACCAACTGTCCCTCCAGGCGCTCACATTCTCAGGATCCTCCTGGGAACGGCTGAATGCCTTGGTAATCACGTCGAAACGTGCGGACTGACCTTTGTACAGATCTATGTGGGCGGGGCCATGGGAGAATTCCACATGACCCTCGACCACACTGGTGATGATCCGCCCGTCCTCAGGATAGGCGGACACGTTGAATTTTGTTCCCTTCACGAGCACCGAGGCTTCGCCGCAGTTCACGCGGAAGGGCTTTTCGGGATTGTGTGCAACTTCGAAGAAGCCTTCTCCCACGAGAACGACATTCCTCTCTTTCTTGTTGTACGAATCCTCGAACCGGATTGATGAACACGAGTTAAGCCACACGACGGTGCTGTCCGGCAGCGTCATGCGACATTTTTCGCCCGCAGGAGCATCCATTGCGAAAAGCTGGGGTTCAGCGGGACGGAAGAAAATAATTAGGGCGAGTATCATAATGGCTGCCGCGCTGAGCACGGGCCATAATATGGGAAGACGGCGCTTCTGGACGCGGATGGCACCGAGGTCGATGACCTCGCGGGCCGAAAGACGGCCCATTATCTTCGTCCAATCCTCGGACTGTTTGCTTCCGAGGGATGCGTTCCATTCTTCTTCCCATTTGTGGAATTGGTCGCGGTGCTTGCCGTCGGCCTTGATCCACGCATATAATATAGTTTCGTCAGCGGCGGAGATTCCGCCGTTGAAGTACATTATAGCCAGATTTTTGTAATCAGTCATCGAGCAGTTCCAGTGCTAAGACAATACTATAACAACTGAAGCGGCCGAAAACCAACCTCCTCCCGGAAATTTTTTTTGATTTTTTTTCAGAGCTGCCCGGCGGGCGCTATGTCGAGACCGGCGAAATGCCTGGAGAACACGTCGAGAGCCTTGGAAATATGCTTCTCCACGTTCTGCATCGAAGTATTGGTGCGTTCGGCAATCTCCCGGGTATTCAGACCCTCGAAACGGCTCATATAGAAGACCTCGCGGCACTTGGAAGGAAGACCCTTCATCACCCTTTCGATCTCGTTGCGGAGTTCGTCGAACATAATGTCATCCTCGGGAGTAAGCTCGGTGGCGAGATGGAAGGCTGTGCCGGTTTCCAGCAGTGTCCTGCGCTTCACGTAGTTCAGGCAGGAATTGCGCACCATCACGTAGAGGAGAGCCTGCATGGACACGTCTTTTACGGAAAAACGCTTTTCGTAGAGCTTTACGAAGCACTCCTGCACAATATCCTCTGCAGCCTCCCGGCTATCGACGAAGCGGGAAGCATAGTTGCGGAGACGCAAGTAATATTGCCTGAACAATGCCTCGAAATCCATTATACTCTGCGTTGGATGGTGCAAATATAGATATAAAATTCCTATCTTTGGCAATCATGAAACCAAACGCCCTAATTATCACTTTATTTTCCCTGGCCCTGTGCGCCACCGCCTGCAACAGCGACAATGACGAAAAAATCATCAACCTGGTTACCTACAACGTAGGAGTGTTCAGCAAAAGCGGAACAAATACTACGGACATGGTGGCCGCGATGATGAAAGAAATAAATGCAGATGTCATCTCAATGAACGAGCTGGACAGCTGCACCACCCGCAATCCCGCTTACCAGATCAAGGACTTTGCGAAGGCAATGTACGGCTGGGATTATCTCTATGCACCGGCCATCCCCCATCAGGGAGGGAAATACGGAATCGGGATAGCCCACCGCCCCGAACTCAAGGCCAAGCGCAGCTACTACATCAACCTCGCCAAGGCCGGCGGCGCCGAGCAGCGCGCCCTCGCCGTCTGCGAATTCGATGATTTCGTGTTCTGCTCCACCCACCTCGACCATCGCGTGGACGAGGCTCAGTGGTCCCAGGTAGCGCAGATCGACTCACTGGTAGCCGCGGATTTCGGCAAAAGCGACAAACCCGTCATACTCTGCGGGGACCTCAACGCCCTGCCGGACAGCAAGACCATCTCCCTCTTCAAGAAGGACTGGACCATAATATCGCCCGACGATTTCACCTTCCCGGCCAAAGAGCCCAAGAAGCAGATAGACTATGTAATGGTTTACAAGAATGCGGCCGGGCGCGTAGAAGTAAAGGACGCGCGCGTGTGCAAGAGCTTCGTCACGGGAGATGTCAAAGTGGCATCCGACCATCTTCCCGTGCTGGTGAAAATAAAGATCAAGTAGAATGAACCTGAAGTCCCTCGCAAAGGATACGGCCCTCTACGGCCTCAGCAGCATCGTAGGCAGATTCCTGAACTATCTGCTGGTCCCCGTATATACCCGCGTAATAGTGGCGGAAAGCGGCGGATACGGGATAGTTACCAATCTCTACGCCTACACCGCCCTGCTGCTGGCCCTGCTGACTTTCGGAATGGAAACCACCCTCTTCCGCTTCGGCAGCAAGGAGGGAGAGGATTCGAAGATGGTCTATAGCACCATACTTCGCCTGGTAGGTGGCGTGGGGATCATCTTCCTGGGACTGGTATTCATTTTCCTCGGGCCCATCTCCGAGGCCATGGGCTATGCCCAGCATCCGGAATACATTGGCTGCATGGCCATAATCGTGGCCCTGGATGCCTTCCAGGCCATTATGTTCAGCCGCCTGCGCCAGCAAGGACGCCCGCTAAAGTTCCTGAGCCTGAAGTTCGCTTTCATCATCCCCAACATACTGCTGAACCTCTTCATCTTCCTGGTACTTCCGAAGATGGGAGCCGCGCATCCGGAATGGCTGGACATCTATGTCAAGTACAATTACGGAGTAGGGCTGATCTTCTTCTCGAACCTGCTCTGCACCGGCCTGGTGACCCTGGGCTTCGCAAAGGAGATACGAGGGATTGGCTATGGCTTCGACCCTGCGCTCGCGAAGCGCATGCTGAAGTACAGCTGGCCCCTGCTTATTCTCAGCCTGGTGGGAGTTTTCAACCAGGTGGCGGACAAGATAATCTACCCGCTGGTGGATTCCGGCCCCGAGGGAATGGTGCAGCTGGGCATCTACGGTGCCTGCGTCAAGATAGCTATGATAATGGCCCTGCTGACCCAGGCCTTCCGCTATGCCTACGAGCCCATCATCTTCAACGGCAGCAAGGACCGCAACAGCCCAGAGACCCTGGCAGACGGCATGAAGTACTTCGTGGTGTTCGCCATGCTGGCCTTCCTGGCGGTGATGGTGTATATGCCCGTGCTGACCCGGCTGCTGATTGGCGAGCAATACCGTTCCGGCGTGGCCGTGGTGCCCATAGTGATGATGGCGGAGATATTCATGGGGATATATTTCAACCTGTCGTTCTGGTACAAGCTCAGCGACCAGACCTGGTGGGGAGCCATAATCGGTGCCACCGGAGCCTTGGTGATGGTGCTGGTGAACGTGTTCGGAATTCCCCGCTGGGGCTATATGGCCTGCGCCTGGGGAGGTTTCGCGGGATACGGCACAGCCATGCTGATGAGCTTCTGCCTGGAGCACAGGAAGTACGCGATAAAATATGATTTCCGCAGGATTCTGGGCCTCTCCGCCTTTGCGCTGCTGCTCTGGGCCGCGTATGAGGGCCTGGGCCGCACCGGGCTCGGAGACTGGCCGCTGATGGGCATAGGAACCCTGCTGCTGCTTGGCTACTGCGGAGCCATCTGGAAACTTGTGATAAAACGGGGCTGAGCCCTGCTGGATAAACAAAAAAAGCCGGCCCGGATGGGTCGGCTTTATTTTATTGGAACAAGATTAGTCGTTCAGATTGAACTTCTTGAAGACAACGACTTTCGCCTCTTTGTCAACTGCGGCGATAGCGTCCTTGACGGACTGCTTACCGTCGCCCATCTGATACTCCTGAGCCTCGAGGGTGTTCTCCTTGAAGAACTTGGCGAGACGTCCCTTGGCGATGTTCTGGATCATCTGCTCGTTCAGGTTAGCAGCCTTCTCGGCGCTGACGGTCTTGATGATCTCGCGTGCCTGGGCGGCCTGCTCGGGGGTGATCCATCCCTTGGCGGTGTTGGACTCGATGTGATCCTCGGAGTCAACGTGTGCAGGGTTGATACCAGCCTTCTTGAGGGCGGCCTCGACAGCCTTCAGAACCTGCTCTTCCTTGGTCTTCTCGACGGCGACCTTGTACTCGGTCTCAACGACCTCCTTAGGGCAGTCAGCCTCGGAGATGGCCACAGGGCTCATGGAAGCAACCTGCATCACGATACCCTTTGCAAGGTCGGCGGGAACTTCCTTGTTGAATCCAACCAGAGCACCGAGCTTGCCGGTGAGGGTGTGGATGTACTGGGCCACGAAGGGGGCCTCTACGGGAGCATAGTAAGCGATGACGGTCTTCTCGCCGGACTTGCCGGTCTGGACCTCGATAGCCTTCTGCACTGTGGTACCGTCGGGCAGCTCGCAAGCGAGGAGAGCCTCGGTGTCGGCAGGGAATTTGGCGATGGCCACGTCGGCGATGGCGTCGGCGAGACCCTGGAAGTCGGAGTTACGGGAAACGAAGTCGGTTTCGCAGCCGAGGCTTACAAGGATACCCTTGTTACCCTGGATACGAGCCTTTACGGCACCTTCGGAGGTCTCGCGGTCTGCACGCTTGGCAGCTACGAGCTTACCCTTCTCACGGATGATGTCGGCAGCCTTCTGGAAATCGCCTTCAGCCTCTTCGAGAGCCTTCTTGCAATCCATCATACCTGCGGAGGTCATCTTGCGTAATTTCATTACGTCTGCTGCGGTAATGTTTGCCATAACTACTGTCTTTTATTTCTGTTCAACTTCTTCTTCAGCTTTGGGAGCTTCTTCTGCCTTGGGTGCTTCCTCGGCCTTGGGAGCTTCCTCTACTTCCTTCTTGGCCTTGCGGCTGCGGAGAGTCTTCTCGGCCTTGGGAGCCTCTTCTGCGGGTGCAGCTTCAGCTTCCTTGTCCTTCTCGAGCTTGCGCTCGTCGAGACCTTCCTGGATAGCAGCGCAAAGTGCAGAAAGAACGCATTCAACGCTCTTCGCGGCGTCGTCGTTCGCCGGAATCACAAAATCAACGGGAGTGGGATCGCAACAAGTATCAACCATTGCGAATACCGGGATGTTAAGACGATTCGCTTCCTTAACTGCGTTGGCTTCTTTCTGGATATCGACCACGAACAGAGCGGCGGGAAGGCGGCTCATGTCGCGGATGGAGCCGAGGTTCTTCTCGAGCTTCTCGCGCTGACGGTCGATCTGGAGACGCTCACGCTTGGCGAGCTTCTCGAAGGTACCATCCTCTTTCATCTTGTCGATGGTGCTCATCTTCTTGACGGCCTTGCGGATGGTGGGGAAGTTGGTAAGCATACCGCCTGCCCAGCGCTCAGTCACTGAGGGCATGCCGACGGATGTGGCCTTCTCGGATACGATATCCTTGGCCTGTTTCTTGGTGGCGACGAAGAGGATCTTGCGACCGGATTTGGCAAGTATCTTCATCTCCTCTGCCGCCTCGTCTATCTTGACGACAGTCTTGTGCAGGTCGATGATGTGGATTCCGTTCTTCTGATCGAAGATGTACGGAGCCATTTTAGGATTCCACTTACGGGCGAGATGTCCGAAGTGAACGCCTGCATCAAGCAATTCTTGGAAATTTGTACGTGACATTTTTTTGTTCTTGTTAATTGTTTTTCCCGCTGAGCGGGCCTCTTTTCTTCAAGGACAGGGTAGCGGCCTTGCCGATCCCCGGCCTTTTCCGCAGTGCTGCAACTATCCTCTTGAGGGTTTAAACAGCAACTGTACGAAAGTAAAACAGCGTTAAGATTAACGTTTGCTGAACTGGAAGCGGCGGCGTGCTCCGGGCTGACCGGGTTTCTTGCGCTCGACCTCGCGGGCATCGCGGGTGAGGAAACCGGCGGCTTTCAGAGCAGGACGATATGCTTCCTTGTCAATCTCACAGAGTGCGCGTGCAATACCGAGACGGATGGCTTCTGCCTGACCTTTGGTGCCGCCGCCAACGACGGTTACCTTAACGTCGAACTTGCCTTCTGTTTCAGTGACTGCAAACGGCTGGTTCACAATGTAACGGAGGTCATCCTGAGGGAAGAAGTTCTCTACGGGACGCTCGTTGATGGTCACATTGCCTGCACCTGCTGCAAGATAAACGCGAGCTACAGCTGCTTTACGTCTTCCAAGGGCGTGTGTCTGTTCCATTTGCGACTTTTAAATTTCGTTCAACTTGATAGTTTTGGGGTTCTGAGCCTGGTGGGGATGCTCGGGACCTGCGTAAACGTGCAGGTTGCCAAGGATCTTGTCACCAAGACGGGTCTTGGGGAGCATACCCTTTACTGCTCTCCTCACAAGCTCCTCGGGCCTCTTTGCGAGGATCTCCTTGGGAGTGGTGAAGCGCTGTCCGCCCGGATAGCCCGTGTAACGGGTGTAAACGCGGTC
>JAILMV010000183.1 GCA_024692185.1 Bacteroidales bacterium
TCGCACTCTCGGTCGGACCATATCCCCCGACGCGGCGCTTATCTTCCGCAATCGCGCGCTCCCCGTTCATCTGGGAGATGGCCTTGTAGCCGGTTCCGGTCACGCTCTGGTAGGTAGATACCACTATCCTCTTGATTCCCAATTCTTTATGTATGGGCGCGAGAGGCAGGACCATCTGGATGGTAGAGCAGTTCGGGTTGGCGATGATGTAGTCGTCCGCGGTCAGCACGTCGCCATTGATCTCGGGGACCACCAGCTTCTTCCCGGGGTCCATCCTCCAGAAAGAGGAATTGTCCACCACACGGCAGCCGACCTCTGCGAAGAGGGGCGCGAGCTGATGGGAGGTCTCTCCCCCGGCGGAGAACAGGGCGAGCTGCGGCCGCGCGGCAATGGCATCGGCGGCGCTCATGACCGTCCACTCGCGGCCGCGGAAGCGCACTTTGCGCCCGATCGACTTCTCGGAAGCAACCGGCAACAGTTCATCTACAGGGAAATCCCTTTCTTCCAGAACCTGGATCATTCTCGTGCCCACGAGGCCCGTGGCACCTACTAACGCGACTTTCATTTTGAATAGAGTTTATGCAAATATAGCATTTTTGTCCTATCTTTGACTTATGCAATTCAAATCTAAAAAACTGCTGATTTCCATGCTGCTGGCGCTAGCGTCCGCAGGCTCGCTCCTGGCGCAGGAAAAGACCCTGACCGTGGATGGTTCCGTCGAACTTTATTCCGCCTACATCTGGCGAGGGGACAAGGTCTGCGGCACGCAGTTCTCCCCGACCGTCAACTTCCGCTACGGGTCCTGGACCCTGCAGAGTTTCGGTTTCCTGGCGATCGACGGCAGTTATAAGGAGATAGACTGGGACCTTTCCTACAAGTACAAAGATTTCTCCTTCCACTTCGCGGACTACTACTACCACGGCAGCGGATATCCCCAGCCTGAAGATTATTTCGATTTCAAGAAAAACAGCTCCACGCACGTGCTGGAGGGTATTATCTGCTATGATCCGGAGAATCTCCCACTGTCCGCCCGCTGGTTCACTTTCGTGTTCGGGAGCTATCTCCCGGATAGCGGGAAGAACGCATTTTCCTCCTACCTCGAGCTGGAAGCCTTCCACAATTTCGGCAACGGAGGTAAGCTGTCGCTGTTCCTGGGTTCGAGCGTGCTGAAAGGCCCCTACACCAATTACGAGGAGGCCTTCATGCCCATCCACCTGGAACTGCGCTACCGCCGTTCGGTGGAGATAGCCGGCGCCCATCTCCCGATTACGGCGTCCTACACAATAAACCCCTACACTCGCAGCTCGTTCCTGAACGCAGGCATAGGGGTGGAATTCTAGAAATTATATACCAGGCCTAATCCCGACGGATGGAAGTTGGCAAGCCGGGAAGAGCCTTTTATCATTGCAGACAAGCCAAGGTTGGCAACGAAGGATCCCACGAATGAAAGGGTGAAGGCGCGGACCATGTCGTCGTGGAATGCCGTGTCGGAGGAGGCGGAGAAGAATTTTCCACGATACCTGTTCATCGCAGCCCATTGATTATATACCATCCAGCTTCCTGCGGCGGTAACCCCGGCTCCTAACAGGACTTCTCCCCATGCGAAAGTCCTGGAGTGGACTTTCATTGTGCTCCTGTTTGCAAGTATCTTCCTTCCGCTGATGTTGGCCAGGAACATATCCAGCAGGCCGGCATACACGAATCCACGGGACGCGGCGGTCAGACAGACCATTTCCGGATGGATGGCTCCGGCGTATGCGGAATTGAAATTGAATCCCAACAGGAATCCCCAGCCTATGCTTGTGCTGGGGGTAGATGCCGACCATACCCCGCAGAAAAGAGTACTAGCCACACCGATTCCGAAGCGGATGCCCCCGGCAATCGACTGATACTGCATCGGACGGTATTCTCCATAGAACAACTCGTCGCCATAAAAAGCACGGACCTCCGGCTGGGTCAGGGTGATTATATTGTCCACCACCACATTCTTGTCCGCAGCACGCTTGTTCGGCCAGGCAAGAAGCCCGGAGCGGTCGAAGCCGGTTTTAGATATATCAATACTCAAACCATCTGCAAAAGCGACTCTGGCAACTTTCTCCAAAGGAAGGCGGACGACCTTATTATCCCCTCGGGTAATAGTTTTTGCTTTTATGTAACGGGAGCCATTATCCATCTCTTTGATCAGACAGCATTGCGTTGCACCATTAGCCAAGAAAAGGGTATCCGGCACCTTTACTAAATCGAAGTCCTGCCCTAAGCAGGGCGCTACAAAAAAGCAGGCCAGAAGGACGGCCAAAATTGATTTCTTCATTTTCTGAATTATCTGTTTCCTGTCCGCAATATAGTATTATTATCCGAGATTTCTACCGCAGAATATCGTTCAGCACGCTGGAGGCGGCCATGCGCGCGCCTTCGCCGGCGCCCTGGATGAGCAGGGGCGAGGGGTGATAGGTGCTGCGGATGATGATGGCGTTTTCGCTGCCTTTGATGCGGTAAGCGGGGTGGGAGGCATCGACGTTCTGCACGCGGATGGAGGCTCGGTAGCCGTGGGGGCCGGAGGGGTCCTTGACCAGGGAGGCCACGAAGCGCTGGCGGAGATGCTGCGCGTCGGCGGCAGATTCAAGGGCGGCGAAACGGGGCTCGTCCGCCTCCAGTTTGGCGTAGAACTCTTCCAGGCTGAGGCCGGCATATTCCGGGCCTATAACAGGCTCTATCTCAACATCTTCCTCCTCGAGCGGCACTCCTGCCTCGCGGGCGAGGATGAGCAGTTTGCGGAGGGCTTCCCGGCCGCTGAGGTCGATGCGTGGATCTGCCTCGGTGAGGCCTTCGTCCTGGGCCTTGCGCACTATCTGGGCGAAGCTGCAGGGGGTGAGGGTGTATTCGCTGAGGATGCGGTTGAGGGTGCAGCTGACCACGGCCTCGATGGAGAGGATCTCGTCGCTGGAGTTCGCGCCCGCAGCGATGCTCTCGAGCATGGGCAGGGCGGATCCGACGGTGGTTTCGTAGCGGAGGAAGCTGCCGTTTTCCTGGGCAGCCGCATGCATCGCGGCGTATTCAACGAAAGGCACTGCCAGCGCGCGGCGGTTGGAACTGACTATGCTGATTCCTTCGCGCAGGAGGCCCTCATACTCCTTCCATATATCCTCGCTATCGGTCACATCCACGAAGATGCTCCCCCGGGGAGCGTCGGCTATCGGACGGGCAATGCCCGTACAGTCGGCCCCTCGTGGGTCACTGACTGGCCCTTTACCCGTCGCGGAAGGGAGACCGGCCGCGGAGGGATAGAGCGTCCAGCCGTGGCTGTCGGCGATGCCCGCAATATGCAGGACCTTCCCCGTACGCTCGGCAATGCGCGCCGAAGACTCCTCGATAAGCTTCACCAGAGCACTGCCCACAGCACCCTTGCCGGCAATATACAACTCCAGCACGCTGCGCGGCGCAATCTCGAAGTACTCGCGGTGGATGGCATTCAGAGCCTCGCGGGCCACTGTCAGACGCACGCTCACGTGGACGTTCGTGCCATCGGAAGAACAGCTCAGTGTCTTGATGCCGGCCTTCTTCAGGCAATCTTCCGTGCGCGCGCAGGCGGCCTCTCCATTAATATGGCCGTTGCTAACCAGGCAGATGAGCGACTCTCCCTGACGGGTATCGTCCATGCTGGTGACGCCCATCCATTCGGCCACTTTGGGCTCGGGCAGGGCGGAAACCACCGTGCCGGGATTCTCGGGCTCGAAAGTATTGAGGATATGGATGGCTATGCCGGCTTCCATAGCAGGCTTGACGGTGGGTGCGTAAAGCACCTTGGCACCGTGGGTAGCCATGTCCAGGGCGGCCTGGTAGGACATTTCGGGGATGGTGCGGGCGGCCTCCACCAGCTTGGGGTTGGCGGTCATTATGCCGGGCACGTCCGTCCAGATTTCCAGGCGGGATGCCTTGGTGGCGGCGGCGTAGAGGGCGGCGCTGAAGTCCGATCCCCCGCGCCCGAGGGTGGTCACCTTGCCGTCGTATTCGCTGGCTATGAAGCCGGGCGCGACGAACACTTCCACCTCCGGCTCGAGGGCCACGGCGGTGGAGATATTATTATATGTGAGGCTTTCGTTGTCCTTGATTACGAGTATGCGGGAGTCCAGCCATTTGGTCCGCAGGCCCTCGCAGCGCAGTTTCTCGGCGATGATGGTGGTGGAGAAGAGCTCTCCGAAGGTCACCATCTCATCTTCCGGAGCGGCGGCGAGCTTGGCAAAGAGCTCCGCTATCTTGGCGGATACTGCCTCCCTCTCGGCGCCGGTGAAGAGGCGGCGGATGATGTCCGCGTGGCGGGCCTGGAGGCTCTCCAGCATCAGCTGACGCTCGGCGCTGCCTTTCTCGGTCTTGGCCAAGCCGAGCAGGGCATCGGTGCATCCGGAAATGGCAGAGCAGATCAGTACCACCCGGCCATTACGGGCAGCTTTGGATACGATGTCCAGGACCCTGGACATATTTGTAGCATTGGCGACTGAACTACCGCCGAATTTCAAAACCTGAATCATAATCTTTCAAAGTTAACACATTTTCCATAAAATTACCAAAGTCCCCGCCCGCCCCGCAGGGCATACTGGCCCGTTTCGGGAAGCCTGAGGCCAGGGCCTACAACCGCATGTACCAGCTGGCGGGCACGGCGGGATGGATTTCATAATGGATTACAGGCTCATCTATTGCCTGAACAACGGGCTGTCGCTCGAAAACGGCAACCGCCCCGTGGAAGTACCTGACTTCACGCGGGGCGGCTGGAATGTCGCAAAAGAGAATTAATCTTCCTCTTCCTCCTGAGCTGCGTACTCGGCAAGGAGCTTGGTCTGCACGTCGGCAGGCACAGGCACGTACTCCGCGAACTTCATCGTGAAGGTTGCGGCACCGCCGGTGAGGGAGCTGAGGGTGGTTGAGTAGCGATAGAGCTCTGCGAGAGGAACGCGGGCGTGGAGAACGGTGAAGTTACCTTCCACATCCTGGTTCATAATCATGCCGCGACGGGTGTTGAGGTCGGACATGCAAGGGCCAACATAATCGCTGGGGGTGAAGATATCCACATTGTAGATAGGCTCGAGGATCTTAGGACCTGCGTTGCGGAAAGCCTCGCGGAAGGCGTTGCGGCCTGCGATGATGAAGGCGATTTCCTTGGAGTCCACGGGATGCATCTTTCCGTCGTAGACGAAGACGCGGATGTCACGGGCGTAGGAACCGGTAAGAGGTCCTTCGACCATCCTTTCCTTGATACCCTTGAGGATTGCAGGCATGAAACCGAGATCGATGGCGCCTCCGACGACGCAGTTGTAGAACTCGAGTTTGCCGCCCCACTCGAGGTCGGTGATATCCTGGCTCTTGATGGGGAGGACGGTCTCCTTGCCGTTGATCATGAACTTCGTGTTCAGTTCACCCTCGGCAGGGCAGACGAGCAGATGTACCTCGCCGAACTGGCCGGCGCCGCCGGACTGCTTCTTGTGGCGGTACTGGGCGGAAGCGATCTTCGTGATGGTCTCGCGGTAAGGGACTTTCGGAGCGAAGATCTCGACGTCGAGCTTGTACTCGTTGTTGAGGATCCACTTCACGATGTTGATATGCTGCTCGCCGTTGCCGCTGAGGATGGTCTGGCGAAGTTCCTTGGAGTACTCCACTACGACGGTGGGATCCTCGGAGGAGATCTTCTTGAGGGCGTCGCCGAGTTTCTGCTCGTCCTGCTGGACTTTTGCCTT
>JAILMV010000211.1 GCA_024692185.1 Bacteroidales bacterium
AATATAGCAAACAATCGGCAATAAAGCGACAGGCCTAGAACAGGCTGGGTTCCAATGCTGCGGGGTGGAAAGATTTCCGGTGTTCGGGGGTGTATCCGAGGCGGCGGCGATGGATGCGTAGGTGGCATCCCCATGCACCACCGTACGGTAATGCTCCCTGTCATAACCCTCGAAGGGGCGGAACTTGTTGCCATCTATCAGCAGGAACTCCGGTTTCAGGGACAGCCCCGCGACGGCTCTCTGCATGCCGGCCACGGAGGCCCAGAGAATGTTGAGGCGGTCGATCTCCTCTGCCTCCACGGCCACCACCTTCCACGCAAGTGCCTCGCGCTCAATAACTGAGCGGAGCTCGTTGCGGGCTTTTTCGCTCATTTGCTTGGAATCGTTCAGCAGGGGATGGGAGAAGTCCGGTGGGAGGATGACGGCGGCGGCGTAAACCGGGCCTGCGAGGGGCCCGCGGCCTGCTTCGTCGCAGCCCGCCTCGAGTCGGCCTTCCTTCAGCCAGGGTAGCAGATGCGGGCTCTGTGGCATGCCACAAAGTTAAGCTTTTTTATCGGATGGCTGCTCGTAGAAATCTATCAGTTTGCGCTGGGCCCGGACCGTCTCCTGCAGGATGGCATACTTCTCGTCCTTCTCGCGTATCTCCCGCATTTTTGCGGAAAGCCGGGCTTCATATTCGTCCACGGTATGCTTCAGGAGTTCCTTGTACTGGGTGTCTTCCCTGAGCAGGCTTCCGCTCTCGCCGGGATAGCAGGCCGCGACCACGTCCAGAATCGTGACACCTGTCGCCTCGCAGAAGCGGAGGACGCTGTCCGTTATTATCTTCGTCCTGCCGCTCTCCAAGTTCACTACCGTTCCTCTTGCGGTTCCCATTTTCCTTGCCAATTCCTCCTGCGAGAGATGCATTTGCTCGCGGACTAATCTGAAATAAGATCCATCAATAGACATTTCGATCGTAGTTCTAGCTGTTCCGGGCAAAAATACCGACCGGCAATGACGATTGTTGTATAGTTTTTCTCTACAATGTACACTACCACTGTACATTACACCCCCTGAAACGTAAATTTTCGTTTTTACCCCCGGTTCCTACCTACTGAATTGTTGCAATTCTTGTACATCGGTGTTAAGTTTGGGAAACAAAACAGTAGAAGCCATGAGAACGATAGCCGATGCATACGAGGAGTTTTCCAAGATGGTACTCGAGGATCATATCTACGAGGACGATACCATTGATTTCCAGGACATTTGCCGCGCCTTGCGGGTTGCCCCGGCGGACTTGAACGAGGTCCTGGTCGAGGAAATGGGCATGAATGGCCCTGAAATTTTGCAATACTTTCAAAAGTTATTAAATTTGTAGGCTATCACATACGCGAAAAATTTTTAATAACATTTATACCACAAAATGAAAGATTACTCTACCAAAGACATCCGCAACGTGGTGCTTCTGGGCAGTTCCAAGTCCGGTAAGACCACGCTCTCTGAAGCAATGCTCTTCGAAGGTAAGGTCATCGACCGCCGCGGTTCAGTCGAAGATAAGAATACAGTCTCCGACAACACCGAGTTCGAGCAGGCCAACCAGAAGTCGGTCTTCGCTTCAGCTCTCTATGCCGAATTCATGAACACCAAGTTCAACATCATCGATGCTCCCGGTTCCGACGATTTCATCGGAGGTGCAGTCGAGGCCTTCAAGGTCTGCGAGACTGGTATCCTTCTCGTCAACGGCACCCAGGGCGTCGAGGTAGGTACCGAGATTTTCGCCCGTCAGGCCAAGAAGTATAACGTTCCCCTGCTCCTCGCAGTCAACCAGCTCGACCACGAGAAGGCAAACTGGGAGCAGACCCAGGACAGCATCAAGTCCGCATTCGGCAGCAAGGCAGCATTCGTGCAGTTCCCTGTGAACCCCGGCGCATCCTGCGAGGGCTTCATCGACGTGATCGACATGAAGTACTATCACTTCCTCGATGCCAACGGCAAGCGTGAGGAGCTCGAAATCCCCGCCCAGTACGCCGACGAGGCCGAGGAACTCCGCATGGCCCTTATGGAGAAGGCCGCCGAAGCCGACGACGAACTCATGATGAAGTACCTGGACGAGCTTACCCTCAGCGAAGAGGAATTCGCCAAGGGACTCGGCCTCGGCATCGCCAAAGGAGAGATCATGCCCGTCTTCTGCCTCTCCGCAAAGAAGGACATGGGTGTCAAGAAGATCATGGAATTCTGCGTCAAGGCTACTCCCAGCCCGGAAGGAACTTCCAACAAGACCATCTCCGGCAAGGAGGTCCCTTGCAAGGAAGCAGCAGCTACCAGCATCTTCATCTTCAAGACCAGCGTCGAGCAGCACCTCGGTGACGTGTCTTACTTCAAGGTAATGAGCGGCGTGCTCAAGGAAGGCGCCGACCTTACCAACCCCGAAACCGGCAACAGCGAGCGCCTTTCCGCCATCTACGCAGTTGCAGGTGCAAAGAAGGACAAAGTCGCCAGCCTCCGTGCAGGTGATATCGGATGCGTCATGAAACTGAAGGCCGGCAAGACCGACGTTACCCTCGCAGAGAACGGATGCGAAGCTTACGAGCACATCCAGTTCCCCGAGCCCAAATATCGTTGCGCCATCAAACCCGTCGACAAGAACGACGAGGCCAAGATGGGCGATGCCCTCAACAAGATTGCAGCCCAGGATCCTACCGCCATCGTGGAGTATTCCAAGGAGCTCCGCCAGACCATCCTCAGCGGCCAGGGCGAGCAGCACATCAACTTCGTGAAGTGGCGCCTGAACAACGAGTTCAAGCTCAACGTCGAGCTCTACGCACCTAAGGTACCTTACCGCGAGACCATCACCAAGGTGGCCAACGCCCAGTACCGTCACAAGAAGCAGTCCGGCGGCGCCGGTCAGTTCGGTGAGGTCCACCTCCTCGTCTGCCCTGCCGAAGGAGAGCTCAACACCAAATTCAAGATCGACGGCAAAGACACCCAGCTCAACATCAAGACTCAGGATATCACCGAACTCGAATGGGGCGGCAAGCTTGAGTTCTACAACTGCGTCGTCGGTGGTGCCATCGACCTCGGCTTCATGCCCGCCATCCTCAAGGGTATCAAGGAGCGTATGGTCGAAGGTCCTCTTACCGGTTCCTACGCCCGCGACATCCGCGTCTTCGTCTATGACGGTAAGATGCACCCCGTGGACTCC
>JAILMV010000026.1 GCA_024692185.1 Bacteroidales bacterium
CGGAGCTTCGCCGACGCCACAAGCTTCATCGCCGAAGTAATCTTCAGCGTACTGCGCACCGACGCAATATGATCCTTTATCTCCCTGAGCGAAGCCATCTTACGAACTAAGCATTAATCTGCGAACAAACCTCGGCAGCCACCTTCACGAGCACCGCCTCCACATCGGCATCTATCTTACCAGCCGACAAAGTATCCAGCACATCCTTGTGGGAAGCACGCATACGGTCCAGGAACAAAGCCTCGAACTCGTGCACCTTCTCCAGCTCGATATCCGCCATCAGCGCATGGGTACCGCAATAAAGCACTGCGACCTGCTCGCCGACCGGCATAGGAGCATACTGAGGCTGGATCAGCAACTTGTTATTCTTGCGGCCCTTGTCCAGCGACATAGCCGTAACCTTGTCCATATCCGACGAGAACTTGCTGAACGCCTCCAGCTCATTATACTGAGCCTGGTCTATCTTCAGCGAACCAGCCACCTTCTTCATACTCTTCACCTGCGCCGAACCACCCACGCGGGAAACCGAAATACCCACGTTGATAGCCGGACGGAACCCCTGGTTGAAGAGCGAACTCTCGAGGTAGATCTGACCGTCGGTAATGGAAATGACGTTTGTAGGGATGTAGGCGGAAACGTCACCCGCCTGAGTTTCGATGATAGGCAGGGCCGTGAGAGAACCTCCGGCCTTGACCTTGCCCTTGAGGGACTCGGGCAGATCGTTCATCTGCTCCGCAACCTCCTGCTGCCCGATGATCTTGGCAGCACGCTCCAAAAGACGACTGTGCAGATAGAATACATCTCCCGGATAAGCCTCGCGCCCGGAAGGACGGCGGAGGATCAGCGACACCTCGCGATAGGCGACTGCCTGCTTGCTGAGGTCGTCGTAAACTATGAGCGCAGGACGGCCAGTATCGCGGAAATACTCTCCCACGGCAGCCCCGGCAAAAGGCGCATAATACTGCACGGCCGCAGGATCGGAAGCGGTCGCGGCAACCACTATGGTGTAGTCCATCGCGCCCTTGGAACGCAGGGTTTCCACTATCGAAGCAACGGTGGAACCCTTCTGACCGACGGCGACATAGATGCAATAGACGGGCTTTCCGGCCTCGAAGCAGCTACGCTGGTTGATGATGGTGTCGATTGCGAGGGCGGTCTTGCCGGTCTGGCGGTCGCCGATGATGAGCTCGCGCTGGCCGCGTCCGATAGGAATCATCGAGTCGATGGCCTTCAGACCGGTCTGCAGAGGCTCGGTAACGGGCTCACGGAACACGACCCCGGGAGCCTTACGTTCCAGAGGCATCTCGAAAAGCTCGCCCTTGATCTCTCCCAGGCCATCCAGGGGCTCGCCGAGCGGATTCACCACGCGGCCAACCATTCCCTCGCCCACATCGATGGAAGCGATGCGGCCCAGCCTGCGGACGGGCATGCCCTCCTTCACCTGGTCGGTGGGTCCTAGCAGCACGGCGCCCACATTATCCTCCTCGAGATTCATCACCACACCCTTCACTCCGGAGTCGAACTCCAGCAGTTCCCCGGCCTCGGCATTCACCAGGCCGTAGATGCGGGCCACGCCGTCGCTCACCTGGAGCACCTTGCCGGTCTCCTCGAAATGCACGGTCGTGTCTATGTCTTTCAGCTGTCCGAGCAGGATGTCGGATATCTCGCTGGGTTTGATAGTATTCTGCGTCATATGATTCGGTTGTTCTTTTGTACGAGCTGGCGGCGTATGTCGTCCAGCTGACGACGTACGCTGGCATCCAGCGTCTCATTTTCCAGTTCGAGCACGAAGCCCCCGAGCAGGCCAGGTTCCACGGAAGATTCCAGGATGACCCTGCAGCCCGTGCGGGCCTTGAGCAATTCTTCCACGCGGGCAGGAAGTTCAGGAGAAGGAACGGCGGTCACCAGCTTCGCAATCACGATTTTCTGCGACTCGCACCAGAGGCGGACGAAGTCGCTCAGCACTAACTCCAGGCAATCCAGCCTGCGGTTGCGCTGCAGCAGCAGTACCAGCTTCTCGATATCGGCCTCCAGCGGCTTGGGTGCGGCGGATGCGTCCTTCAGCAGGGCCCTCACCTGGGTGAAGACCTGCTCTCCGCGGCCGCTTTCCTCTACCAGTCGGAGGAAGGCCTTGGCATATCGTGATGATACTGCTCCCTGATTCATGACTTATGGTTTTCGCGCGTTGCTTCTTCGGACAGACGACCAATCAGGGCCTGCTGCTCGGAATCATCCGACAGACGGCTGCGGAGCACCTTCTCGGCTACATCTACCGAAAGCAGGGCTACCTGCCTGCGGATGTCGCGGAGGGCGGTTTCGCGCTCGTTGTCGATCTGCTCGCGGGCCTTCTGCACCATCTGGGCGGTCTGGGCCTGAGCATCTTCCTTAGCCTGGGCGAGAATCTCGCTGCGGGCCTGGGCCGCTTCCTTGAGGATGCGTCCCTGTTCCTGACGGGTCTGCGCAATCAGCGCCTCCTGCTCCTTGGCGAGTTCGGACATACGCACACGGGCCTCCTCGGCGAGCTTGAGAGACTCGTCGATGTGGGCGTTGCGCTTGTCCACCATACCGGTTATTGCCGGGAAGCCCCACTTGGCTAGTATGAAGAATACTATGCCGAAGATGAGGACCATCCAGAACAGAAGGCCGGTATCAGGAGTAATCAGGTTCATACTACTAGAGGACTACGGCGAGCAAACAAACGATGATGCCGAGGAGGGCTGCACCCTCAATCATACCGGCAACGACGATCATGCTGGAACGGATGTTTCCGGCGGATTCGGGCTGACGGGCGATTGCCTCCATTGCGGAAGAGCCTACCTTGCCGATTCCGTATCCTGCAGCAAAGGCTGCGAGAGCTGCTGCAACTGCTGCACCGGCCTTTCCGAGGGCCGCACCGGCTACTGCCTGAAGTAAAATGGTAAGTAACATAATCTATAAATTTAAAGTTGTCATTCTCCTTTGGTCCGCGCCATCCCTATGTAGATGGACGAGAGCATGGTAAATATGTAGGCCTGGATGAAGGAAATAAGTATTTCCAGCACGTCCAGGAAGATTCCGAAAAGAACCGATATCAGGGTTGCCCCGCCGGTCATCGCGATGCCCATCTTGCCCATTATGAAGATGATGCATACCATGCAGAGTATCTGGATGTGGCCGGCCAGCATGTTCGCGAAGAGTCGTATGGTTAGGGAGAGGGGCTTCACCAGGGCGGAGAAGGTCTCGATCACCGCCATCAGGGGCTTGAGCACGCCGGGCACGTCCGGCGAGATAATCTCCTTATAATAATGCTTGGTACCCGTGAGGTTCACCGTGAAGAAGGTGAACAGGGCCAGCACAAGGGTACAGGCTATGTTTCCGGTAAGATTGGCTCCCCCGGGGAAGAAGGGTATGATGCCTATGATATTGCTCAGCAAGATGAAGAGGAAGGCCGTGAGCAGATATGGCGAATAGCGGCGGTAGTCCTCCTCGCCTATGTTTTCGCGGGCCATGTCGTGGATCATCATTATGAGCGGCTCCATCAGGGCTGCTATTCCGGTGGGATGCTCCTTGAGGGCATCGTGCTTGCGGTACCAGCGGGCGCAGAGAAGTATTATCAGCACCAGCAGGAAGGCATTGATGAAGAGCTGCAGTACATTCTTGGTGATGGAGATGTCGAAGGGCTTGGTACCGTCCTCGCGGACTATCTTTCCCTCGTGGGGAGCGCCTGCGGGGGCTATATGCCAGCGCTCGTAGCTGCCGGTCTCCAGTATATGCTTGGAGTTGAATGTGTGGATGCCGTCGTCTATCAGTATTACGGGAAGATGGATTGCCACGGGCTCACCTTTCCATTCGGTGATGTGCCATTCGTAGCTGTCCAGCACGTGTTCGAAGATTATGTTGCCGATGTCCAGGTCTTCGGCCCTGCTGAGGGTCGATGACAGGAACATCATCAGGATTAACATAAACTTCTTCATTCCGCACAAATCTTTATGATATCATTCTCGACCATCACCGCACCGCCGCGCACCGCAAAGGAAGATTCCTCGCCGCCGGAACGCCAGCGCACATCTCCCGCCACCAGGGTGGAGATTATGGGAGCGTGGCTTTTCAGGACCTCGAAGGAACCCTGCGCGCCGGGGAGGAAGACTGCCTCCACGTCGTGTTCGCTTACGGAACCGGGTGTGATGATCTGGAGTTTCATTTAGCCTCGGCCAATATCTTTTCGCCCTTGGCGATGGCGTCTTCAATGGTACCTACCTGCAGGAAGGCCTGTTCGGGGAGATGGTCAACCTCGCCGTCGAGGATCATCTTGAAGCCCTTGATGGTATCCTCGATGTCCACCATCACGCCGGGGCAGCCGTTGAATGCGGCGGCCACGTGGAGGGGCTGGCTGAGGAAGCGCTGCACGCGGCGGGCGCGGTTCACGGTGAGTTTGTCCTCATCGGAAAGCTCGTCCATACCGAGGATGGCGATGATGTCCTGCAGCTCTTTGTAACGCTGAAGTATCTGCTTCACTCGCTGGGCAGTGTCGTAATGGTCCTGGCCCACGATGTTCGGGTCGAGGATGCGGGAGGTGGACTCCAGCGGATCCACGGCCGGGTAGATGCCAAGCGTCGCGATCTTACGGCTGAGCACGGTAGTGGCGTCCAGATGGCTGAAGGTCGTGGCCGGGGCCGGGTCGGTAAGGTCGTCCGCCGGCACATAGACGGCCTGCACGGAGGTGATGGATCCGTTCTTGGTGGAGGTGATGCGCTCCTGCATCTGGCCCATCTCCGTAGCGAGGGTAGGCTGGTAGCCCACTGCGGAAGGCATACGGCCGAGCAGTGCGGAAACCTCCGAACCTGCCTGGGTGAAACGGAAGATGTTGTCGATGAAGAAGAGGATGTCCTTAGGTGCGGCGGGGTCGGTGGAGTCGCGGAAGGACTCTGCGAGGGTCAGACCGCTCAGGGCAACGCTGGAACGCGCTCCCGGAGGTTCGTTCATCTGCCCGAAGACCATTGCCACCTGGCTCTTGGCCATCTCGTCCCTATCTACCTTGGAGAGGTCCCACTTGCCTTCTTCCATTCCCTTCTCGAACTCATCGCCATAGCGGATGACCTTGGATTCTATCATCTCGCGGAGCAGGTCGTTGCCCTCGCGGGTACGCTCGCCTACTCCTGCGAACACGCTGAAGCCGTTGTGCTTCTTTGCGATGTTGTTGATGAGCTCCTTGATAAGCACGGTCTTACCTACGCCGGCACCGCCGAACAGACCGATCTTTCCGCCCTTGAGGTAGGGCTCCAGCAGGTCGATGACCTTGATGCCGGTGAAGAGAACTTCCTGGCTTGTAGTGAGTTCCTCGAATTTTGGAGCCTCGCGATGGATGGGCAGACTGCCCTCGCGGCTGAGGTCTCCCAGGCCGTCGATGGTATCCCCGACGACATTCATTACGCGGCCTCGGATCTGGGTGCCGGCGGGCATGGTGACGGGAGAGCCCGTGCTCTCCACTTCAAGCCCGCGGCGGAGCCCGTCGGTGGAGTCCATGGCCACGCAGCGGACGGTATCCTCGCCTATATGCTGCTGGACTTCGATTATCAGTGATTTGCCATCGGCCTTATGCACCTTGAGTGCGTCGTGGATGGAAGGAAGTGCGGCCTCCTGCTTGGCGCTGAGGTCGAAATGCACGTCTACGACCGGTCCGATGATTTGAGAAATGTGTCCTGATACTGATGGCATCTCTTTTAGGTTTTTAGATTCCCAAAGTTACAAAAAATAATCCGTAATGTCGTTATTTCGACTTTTGTAATAATAGTGGCGAAATAATTGATAAATATGTTGGAATTTCGTAATTTTGCCACGCATTTAGCACAGATTATTTACTTTTTATCATAAAATTATGAGAATTATTCAAGTTACAGGTCGCGAAATCCTCGATTCACGTGGAAATCCGACAGTAGAAGTAGAGGTTATCCTCGAATCTGGCATCAAGGGTGTAGCAGCTGTTCCTTCAGGTGCATCCACCGGTGAAAACGAAGCTCTCGAGCTCCGCGACGGCGACAAGAAGCGTTACGGCGGCAAGGGTGTCCTCAAGGCAGTTGCCAATGTGAACGACGTGATCGCTCCCGCTATCGTAGGTATGTCCGCTCTCGAGCAGCGCGCTATCGACAAGACCATGATCGAACTCGACGGCACTCCCACCAAGAGCAAGCTCGGCGCAAACGCCATCCTCGGCGTATCCCTCGCAGTTGCACACGCTGCAGCCAACTATCTCGATATTCCTCTTTACAGGTACATCGGCGGCACCAACACCTACGTGCTTCCTGTTCCTATGATGAACATCATCAACGGTGGCGCCCACTCCGACGCTCCCATCGCATTCCAGGAGTTCATGATCCGTCCCGTCGGCGCAAAGTGCGAGGCTGAGGCCGTCCGCATGGGTGCCGAGGTATTCCACGCTCTGCAGAAGGTTCTGAAGGGCCGCGGATGCTCCACCGCAGTTGGTGACGAGGGTGGTTTCGCTCCCGCACTGAAGGGTATCGACGATGCTCTCGACTGCATCATCGAGGCTATCAAGAACGCAGGTCTCGAGCCCGGTAAGGACATTACCATCGCTATGGACTGCGCAGCTTCCGAGTTCTGCTTCGTAGAGGACGGCAAGTTCTACTATGACTACAAGCAGCTCAAGGACGGCAAGAAGAAGGATCCTAAGGGCAAGAAGCTCACCAGCGACCAGCAGATCAAATATCTTGAGAAGCTCATCACCAAGTATCCTATCGACTCCATCGAAGATGGTCTCTCCGAGGAAGACTGGGAAGGCTGGGTCAAGCTCACCAAGGCTATCGGCGACCGCTGCCAGCTCGTAGGTGACGACCTCTTCGTTACCAACGTGAAGTACCTCGAGAAGGGTATCTCCATGGGTGCCGGTAACTCCATCCTCATCAAGGTCAACCAGATCGGTTCCCTTACCGAGACCCTCGACGCTATCGAGATGGCTCACCGCAACGGTTACACCACCGTTACCAGCCACCGTTCCGGCGAAACCGAGGACACCACCATCGCCGACATCGCAGTTGCTACCAACAGCGGTCAGATCAAGACCGGCTCGCTCAGCCGTACCGACCGTATCTGCAAGTACAACCGCCTGATGAAGATCGAGATGGAACTTGGCGACACCTGCCAGTATGGTTACAAGAAGATCCGCTAAGCGTATTTTTCTGCAATAATTAACGGAAGGCCCGACCGAGCCTTCCGTTTTTTTATTTAACTTTATGGTCACTAAACTAACAACCCTATGACTTTGACCATGATCATCGAGCTGCTGATTGTACTTCTGGCCCTCTACGTGGGCTCACGTTATGGCAGTCTCGCCCTCGGCGCAATCTCCGGAATCGGCCTCGCCATCCTCGTCTTCGGATTCGGGCTCAAGCCCGGCACGCCTCCCACGGATGTCATCTACATTATAATAGCTGCCGTAACCTGCGCGGGTACCCTGCAGGCTTCCGGCGGTATGGACTGGATGATCCAGGTTGCCGAAAAGATGCTCCGCAAGCATCCGGACCACATCACCTTCCTGGCCCCTCTGGTGACCTTCTTCCTCACCGTCCTGGTGGGAACCGGCCACGTGGTCTATACCATAATGCCCATCATCTGCGACATCGCCCTCAAGAAGGGCATACGCCCTGAACGCCCCTGCGGCGTGGCATCGGTGGCATCCCAGGTAGGTATCACCTGCTCCCCCATCGCGGCAGCCGTGGTGGCCTTCGTTACCATTTCGAATGCGAACGGATATATGGTTTCGATACCCCAGGTGCTGATGGTCACCATCCCCTCCTGCATAATCGGCCTGATGTGCGCCGCGGCAGCCTCCTACAGGCGCGGTAAGGACCTCGACAAGGATCCCGCCTTCCAGGCACGCCTGAAGGATCCCGAGACCTATAAATATATGTACGGCAACTCCGCCACCACCCTGGACAAGGTCATCACCAAGGAAGCCAAGGCCTCCGTGTTCATCTTCCTGGGAGCCCTGCTGGTAATCGTCTGCTTCGCATTCATGCAGATGATACACGTGGGCGACGTGACACTTGCCAAGCATCTGGGAATCCCCAAGATGAACATTGTCATCCAGATCATAATGCTGATGGCAGCGGCCTCCAACATAATGTTCTGCAAAGCCCAGCCCAAGAAGGCCGTGGCCGGGGCGGTATGGCAGAGCGGAATGGTGGCCGTCGTGGCCATCTACGGCATAGCCTGGCTGGCAGATACCTATTTTGCGAACTATATGGAGGAGATGAAGACGATGCTCGGCGGAATAGTCGAGAGCGCCCCCTGGGCCATCGCAATCGTGTTCTTCATGGTCTCCGTGCTAATCAACTCCCAGGGCGCCGTGGTGGTAGCGATGCTGCCTCTGGCCTATTCGCTGGGAATCGCAGGGCCGGTGCTACTCGGAGTGATGCCCAGCGTGTACGGCTACTTCTTCATCCCCAACTATCCTTCCGACATCGCCACGGTCAACTTCGACCGCTCGGGGACTACGGTAATAGGCAAGTATCTGCTCAACCACTCCTTCATGATGCCGGGCCTGATAAGCGTGATAGTTTCGACGGTAATCTCCTATCTTATATGTAACGTGCTGTTCGCCAGCTACTTCGCAAGCTTCGCCGCATGAACCTGATCTTCGATTTCGGAGGGGTTCTGATAGATTGGGATCCGCATCATCTCTATGATCCTTACTTCGGGGACCGGTCCAAGACGGACTGGTTCCTGAAGAATATCTGCACCCTGGAATGGAACGTGCAGATGGACGGGGGCAAACCTTTCGCCGTGGGCATAGCCGAGCTGAGCGCCAAGTTCCCGGAGTGGAGCAAGGAGATAAGGATGTACTTCGACGAGTGGATAAAGATGATAGGCGGGCCCATCCCCGGAATGTATGATTTCGTGCGGGAGATGAAGGCTGCGGGCCACGGCTTGTATGGCCTGAGCAACTGGTCGCTCGAGACCTTCTGCCAGGTAAAGGACGATTATCCTGCCCTGAAGCTGCTGGACGGGATGGTGGTTTCGGGGAACGAGGGCATCACCAAGCCCGACCCGGCCATCTACCGGCTGCTGCTGGACCGCTATTCCCTGCGGGCGGAGGACTGCATCTTCATAGACGACAATCCCACGAACGCCGCTGCGGCCGGGGCCGTGGGAATCCGTGGGATACGCTTCACTTCGGCAGATGCACTGCGCGCGGAGCTAGGCCTGAAGCCTTCCGCCGGCGCCTAGGCCACCAGCCATTTGTGCTTTTTGACGCTGTAGAGAGGGATGAGGGGGATGATGATGGGCGTCTTCTTTATATAGGCCTGATATTCCGGATCGTTTCCATAGACCTCGTCCTGCCTCAGTTCCAGACGGCGGGCGCCGCTGAACATCACGAACACTATTCCCGCATATCCTATTCCGACTATGGTCCATTCGAAGGTGCCGAAGCCGGACCAGATTCCGGATACCAGGGCGCCGGTCCAGAT
>JAILMV010000030.1 GCA_024692185.1 Bacteroidales bacterium
CTCTACATGCACAAGATCATCAACGTTCTCGGTTCCGACCACAAGGCCGAATAATCAAGTTCGTTCCATTTATGAGCCGGCTCACCCAGCCGGCTCATTTTGTTTTCCCGCTATTACGGGATGGGATTATTGCCGGTCATACAGTATCCTCCATGAGGACTCCGTTCAGCGAGCCGAGGCTCGCTTCTCTCCGGCCCCTCCCAACGTTTCCTGCGTGGTCTACGACCACTTGTCTCCGTCGGGCCCCATCCCCCTACCCCTGTCCGGGGGTGGACAGGCCTCATGGAGGATACTGTCTGCCGGCAAAGGATATCCCTTAACAGCAAAAGTCCGGTAATAATTAAAAACTTTTCGGCATGAATGGTATTTTCAACAGCGTGATTGGGGCCGGACTGCCCCTGGCGGGCCTGTCCACCCCCGGACAGGTATAGGGGGAGGGGCCCGTAAGATACGAGCTATCGCACAGCGATGGCGAAGTAGATTATGGGAGGGGCCGGAGTGAGCGCAGCGAACGGAGTTCCGCCAGGGGCAGTCCGACCCAGAAATCACGCAGAAGGGACAATCCGATTATGCCGCGCCGTAGAGTTGGGCGTCGTTGAAGGACCAGAAGGATTCATCGCTGACTATGACGTGGTCCTGGAGGCGGATGTCAAAGGATTTGCAGGCGGCCTGCATCTTGCGGGTCCAGGCAATATCCGCTTCGGAGGGTTTCGGGTCCCCGGAAGGGTGATTGTGAACCACGATGATGGACACGGCCTTGCGGCGGATGCATTCTTCCATTACCATACGCGTGTCGATAACCGTGGAATCGATACCGCCCGAAGAAAGCTTCTCCTTGCGGATAAGACGGTTATTCTTGTTCAGCAACAGCACCCAGAACTCCTCGTGCCCCAGCCCCTTCATGGACGGAATCATCAACTCATACACCCGCCTCGCCGTAGTAACAGGCATCTTGGGCATACGGGACCCCTCCTCCAGAAAACGCCTCCCCAGTTCGCAGGCAGCCATCAGCGAACAAGCCTTCTCCGGGCCTATCCCCGATATGGAACGCAAATCCTCGATATCCATCGAAAACAGCCCCACCAGACTCCCTCCGGAAAGCAGCAGCAAAGAATTCGAAAGCTCCATCACCCCGTTCTCCCTGGTGCCGCTGCGGAGAATCACAGCCAGCAATTCCGCCACGCTCAGGGCGGCGGCCCCCTTGATGAGCATCTTCTCCCGAGGACGCTCGCTCACACAAATATCTTTCATCTTCATAACGGGAGCAAGAAAACAAAAACTGCCTTAGAATGCAAGGGATTAAACGTTTGAGTCGTTTATCTTATAGCTGTTGATAACTTTGTGGAAAAAATTGTAAACAAATGGAAGAAAGTGGAAAAATTTCACTAACTTTGCATCATTGCGTATACGAATTATGGTTACTTTCATCGGAGAATACACATCCAAGATCGACGACAAGGGGAGAATGGTCTTCCCGGCGCCGCTCAAGGGCGTGTTGCCGCCAGGGAGCGACCTCAGGTTTGTCATAAAGAAGGATCTTTTCGAACCCTGCCTGCAGATGTACACCATGGAGGAATGGGAACATACCAGCGCAGAGGTAAAGAGCAAGCTCAATTTCTTCAACAGACAGCACGCAATATTCTGGAGAGAATATATGCGCGACCGTGATGTGGTGGAGCCCGATGCCAAGCTTGGGCGTATCACCGTGTCGCGCAAACTTCTTGATGCTATCGGTGTAACCAAAGAAGTGGTTTTCTCCGGCAATGATTTCAAGATCGAGATCTGGGCCAAGGAAGAATTTGAGAAAAAGAGAATCCCGAACGACGAATACATTGCCATAGCAGAAAGCCTTTCCGAAAAATAGGAAGGAGCAACTGCCATGAGCGAGTATCACAATCCCGTATTGCTCCGCGAGAGCATTTCCGCATTGATTACCAATCCCGACGGCAATTATGCCGACGCTACTTTCGGCGGCGGCGGGCACAGCCGCGGAATCCTCGCACAGCTCGGGCCCGAAGGGCGCCTGATTGCATTCGACCGCGATGCCGATGCAGCCCTCAACGCCCCGGACGACGCCCGCTTTACCCTGATACACAATAATTTCAGATTCATACATAACTACACCCTCCTCTACTGCAAGGAGGGACTCGATGGCATCCTGGCCGACCTCGGGGTGTCGTCGCATCAGTTTGATACTGCGGAACGTGGTTTTTCGTTCCGCTATAGCGCCCCGCTCGATATGCGAATGAACGTGCAGGGCGACAAGACTGCAGCTGACATTGTAGCTTCGTATACGCAAAACGAGTTGGAAAAGATCCTGAAAGTCTATGGCGAAGTGGACAATGCGCACAAGCTTGCCTCACTCATAGTGAAAGCCCGTGAGCAGAAGCCCATCCTCACCACAGATGACCTTTACAATGCCATCTCAGCAGCCCTGCCGTCTTTCGCCGAGCATAAATTCCTTGCCAAGGTCTATCAGGCCTTCCGCATCGAAGTCAACCAGGAGATGCGTTCGCTGGAGAAGTTCCTCTCCGGCGCAGCCGCATCCCTCAAGAAAGGTGGCCGCATGGCCATCATCACCTACCATTCCCTCGAAGACCGCATGGTAAAGAACTTCTTCCGCACAGGCAACATCGAAGGAAAGGTAGAAAAAGACATCTACGGCAGGAGCAACGCCCCCCTGAAACCTCTGGGCGGAAAACCGCTGCTCCCTTCCGAAGAAGAAATAGAACAGAATACCAGGGCCCGCAGCGCCAAACTACGCGTGGCCGAAAAACTTTAGGCAGGATGGAAGAAAAAAGGAAATGGAAAGTTTCCGACATCTGGAAACTCCTTCGCAACGGCATCTCCGCAATCATTACGGGGAACTTGCTGCTGCGTCTGAATGCCGGTAAGTATTTCGTGCACATCGCCTACACCTTCCTGCTCTTCTGGATACTCATCTTCGAGAGCCTGGTGGCGGAAAACGCCCTCAGCAAGGTAGAAAAGAACAACGCCAAGATACGAGAGATGGAAATCATCTATGCCGACAAGACTTTCGAGGTGGCATCGATGAGCAGGCGCAGCGAGGTACAGAAAAGGCTGGAAGCCATGGGATCAGCCGTACAGGAGCCCGACAGGCAGGCAATAAGCATAGACTAAGGATGGACGACGCCAACAACATGAGGCAGCTGCCTCAGCAGACCACGAAGAAGAAGCGGGACAGGATAGGACTTGTCCTGTACATCTTCTATGTGCTGCTGTTGGTGATAAGCGTCCTGGTAATATTCAAGTTGGTCTATTTCCAGCTGGTCTGGGATCCGGAGCCCAAGATTGCAAATGCCCTCACTCCCAGCATCGCCAAAAGGACCATCGAGCCGGTCCGAGGCAACATCATCGACAGCGAAGGCAGGCTGCTGGCAATGTCCTATCCCGTCTATGACATACACATGGACTGCACCGTGCGCAAGGCAGAGTTCGCCAAGATGAAGAACAAGGAGAAGGGAAAGATGAAGGAAGATGAGTGGCAGGGCAAGGCCCGCCAGCTCGCCAACGGCCTTTCCGAACTCGTTCCTTCCATCGACGCCGAGCGCATGTACAAGCAGATAAAAGACGGCCGGGCATCCGGCAGGAAGTATCTGTCCATTGCCAAGGGCGTGGACCGCAACACCATGCTCAAGATTAAGGACCTCCCCCTCTATAACGAAGGAGCCAACCGCGGCGGAATGATAGTGGAGAGCCGCAATATCCGCAAGTATCCTTACGGACGCCTGGCACGCAGGACCATAGGTTTCGTGCGCGACAACAACGGCTTGCCCGAAGAGGAAATCAAGGGCAATCCCGGCCTCGAGGGCCGCTACGATGCCATCCTCCACGGAAAGGACGGCCGCGAATACCTTAAGCTTACCGATCGCGGGCGCGTGCGCAATTACGATAGCAGCTATGTGCGCGCTGTGGACGGTAAGGATCTCCGCACAACCCTCAACATCGATTATCAGGATGTGGCCGACAGGGCCCTCCGCGAGAGGATAGATTCCCTCGAGGACCTGATGGGCGCCTGCCTGGTGCTGATGGAGGTCAAGACCGGAGCAATCCGTGCGATGGTGAACCTCTCCCGCGATCCCAGCAGGAACAATTCCTTCGAGGAGATTACCAATTTCGCCATAGGACGCCGCTGCGAGCCCGGTTCAGTATTCAAGACAGTGACCCTGCTGAGCGTGATGAGCGACGGCATCTACAAGAGCCTGGACGAGACCCTTCCTACCAACCATGGAATAGTGAAAGACACAAAGATGAAGCAGGACGTGCACATACTCGACTGGGAGCGCGAAAACAAGACGCACGAAATCAGCATACTGGACGGATTCAAGATATCTTCCAACTACGTATTCGGCACCCTTGCAGTGCAGAACTACGCCAAGAATCCCAGGCAGTATGTAGAGAAGGTCTATTCCTACGGCCTGGGCGATTCCTTCGACTTCGACCTCGAAGGCCTGCTCACACCACTGATTCCGGATCCCAAGTCCAAGTACTGGTCCAATACCACCCTCGGGACCATGGGCTTCGGCTATGCCACGGAGGAGACTCCCCTGCACATACTCACCTTCTACAACGCCATAGCAAACAAGGGAAAGATGGTGAAGCCCTATCTGGTGGAATGCATAGAGAAGGCCGGCAACGTGACCGACAAGCGCGGCCCCAGCGTGCTGAACGCCTCCATCTGCTCCCGCGCCATCGCCGACACCATGACCAGGGCCCTGCTCTCGGTTACGGAAGATGGCACCGCGCGCAGGTTGAAGAAGGCCAAGTGCAAGGTAGCCGGCAAGACCGGAACATCCTTCGCAACCTTCCCTAACGGCAAGTATGTCGATGAAAATGGCCGCAGGCAGTACCAGGGCACCTTCGTGGGCTACTTCCCTGCAGAGGATCCCCAGTACAGCGTTATCTGCGCAGTATATTCCAAGCCTACCCGAACCAGCTACCAGGGCGGAGGAATTCCTGCCGCCGCCATCAAGGAACTGGTAGATTATGTATATACCAACGATTCCCGTTTCCGCACCAAACTTCCGAAGAAATGAAACTTGAGAATATAATAAAGAATACCGGCGCAAGCATACTGCATGGCAGCCCCGCCACGGAGATCAGCTCGATCACGAGCGATTCCCGCAAGGCCTGCCCCGGAGCTCTTTTCATAGCGGTGAAGGGCTGCAGCGCCGACGGCCATGCATTCATCCAGGACGCTCTGGC
>JAILMV010000033.1 GCA_024692185.1 Bacteroidales bacterium
GATAAAAAAGCTTAACTTTGTGGCATGCCACAGAGCCCGCATCTGCTACCCTGGCTGAAGGAAGGCCGACTCGAGGCGGGCTGCGACGAAGCAGGCCGCGGGCCCCTCGCATGCCCGGTTTACGCCGCCGCCGTCATCCTCCCCCCGGACTTCTCCCATCCCCTGCTGAACGATTCCAAGCAAATGAGCGAAAAAGCCCGCAACGAGCTCCGCCAGGTGATAGAGCGCGAGGCGCTTGCGTGGAAGGTGGTGGCCGTGGAGGCAGAGGAGATCGACCGCCTCAACATTCTCTGGGCCTCCGTGACCGGTATGCAGAGGGCGGTGGCCGGGCTGGCCCTGAAACCTGAATTCCTGCTGATAGACGGCAACAAGTTCCGCCCCTTCGAGGGTTATGACAGGGAGCATTACCGTACGGTGGTGCACGGGGATGCCACCTATGCGTCCATCGCCGCCGCCTCGGTGCTGGCCAAGACCTGGAGGGACGAGCGCATGAGGGAGCTGGCCGAAAAGTACCCCGGATATGGATGGGAGCGCAATTTCGGCTATCCTACCCCAGAGCACATCGAGGCCATCCGCCGCCTCGGATACACCCCCGAACACCGGAAATCTTTCCACCCCGCAGCATTGGAACCCAGCCTGTTCTAGGCCTGTCGCTTTATTGCCGATTGTTTGCTATATTTGCAAGTTCCAAAATTCAAATTTTATGAAGAAATTTTTGTTTACGATAGCCTGCATGGTCGCCGTTCTCGTGGCCCGGGCCGATGAAGGAATGTGGCTGCTGCCCATGCTTCAGAAATTCAACGAGGACGCAATGCGCAACATCGGTTGCCGACTCAGCGCTGAGGACATCTACAACATCAACCACGCCTCCCTGAAGGATGCAATAGTGCAGTTCGGCGGCGGTTGCACCGGCGAGGTCATCTCCCAGAATGGTCTGGTTTCCACCAACCACCACTGCGGATATGCCAGCATCCAGCGCCTCTCCACCCCCGAAAAGAACTATCTGGAGGATGGTTTCTTTGCCAAGAGCTATGCCGAGGAAATCCCTGTTCCCGGCCTCTCGGTTACCTTCCTCAAGAACATGACGGACGTTACCGACCAGCTTGCCGGCCTCGACGAGGAGGCCTTCGACGCCAAGGTGGACGAGCTCAAGAAAGCTTCCAACGAGGCCAACCCCAATTGCGAGTCCTGGGTAATGAGCTTCTACAACAACAACGTGTGGTACCTCGTAGTGTACAAGGTCTATAAGGATATCCGTTTCGTGGGCGCACCTCCCGCTTCCATGGGTAAGTTCGGCGGCGAGACCGACAACTGGATGTGGCCCCGCCACACCTGCGACTTCTCCCTCTTCCGCATCTATGCCGACGAGAACAACGAGCCCGCAGAATACTCCGAGAACAACAAGCCCTACACGCCAGTGAAGTCCCTGAAGATCTCCCTCAAGGGGGTCAAGGAAGGCGATTTCACCTTCATCATGGGCTATCCCGGACGCACCCAGCGCTTCCAGACCGCAGCCCAGCTGAAGAACATGGTGGAGATCAACAACCTCCGTGTGGAGGCCCGCACCATCAAGCAGAACGTGATGTGGGAGGCGATGGAGAAAGATCCCGTCGTCCGCCTGAAATATGCCAACAAGTACGCCGGCAGCGCCAATGGCTGGAAGAAGTGGCAGGGCGAGGACCTCGCATTCAAGAAACTCAACATCATCGCCCGCGAGGAGGCCAAGGAGGCCGAGCTCACCAAGTGGATAAACAAGAAGAAATCCCGCAAGGAGGCTTGGGGAAATGCCATCGGCACCATCGAAAGTTTCATCGAGCAGAACAAAGTTGCTTACAGGAACCTTATCCTGATGTCGGAGACCATCGGAAACCTCGATATTATGATGAAGGTCGCCGCTCCCAAGCGTTTCCGCGAGCAGGATTACGACAGGGAGGTGGACTACAATATCACCAAGGCCATGATGGGCTTCTATCTCGACAAAGTGGATCCTCAATACAAGGTAAATCCCGAAGGATGGGATCTGACCAAGGAGAACTACGAAGAATATGTGGACTGGCTCTACAAGGAAGGTAATGACGAAGGCGTAATGCAGCTCCTGCAGGCCCTCCAGACCCTCGCAAACGACAATTTCAAGGACATCGACAGCAAGGATTACGAGAAGGCCACCCAGGACTTCGCAGCCGCCCTGCTGAAGTGGAAGAAGGGCGAGCCCAGCTATCCCGATGCCAACTTCTCAATGCGTCTGACCTACGGTACCGTGAAGCCTTACTCCCCCAAGGACGGAGTGAGCTACTGGTACTGGTGCACAGCCAACGGAATACTCGAGAAAGAGAATCCCGATGACTACGAGTTCCGCGTTCCCGGCAAGATCCACGACATGATCGTGGCCAAGGACTACGGCCGCTATGCCGACAAGGACGGTCAGCTGCACACCTGCTTCCTCACCAACAACGACATCACCGGAGGCAACTCCGGCAGCCCCGTGCTCGATGCCGACGGTAACCTCATCGGTCTTGCCTTCGACGGCAACTGGGAGAGCATGTCCAGCGACGTAATGTTCGAGCCCGATCTCCAGCGCTGCATCAACGTGGATATCCGTTTCGTGCTCTGGGTTGTGGAGAAGTGGGGAGAAGCCCACAATATCATCAATGAACTTGAATTTGTGAAATGACCGCAGAAGAGATTAAAGAATTCCTGAAAGAGGTGCATCACCCCGGGAAAGAGGACCGCGACATAGTGGACCTGGGAATGGTGCAGGACATTAAAGTGGGTGAGGCCGGCGTCGAAGTGACGCTGGGCTTCCCCAAACAGCGCGATCCGCTCAAGAAATACATCATCGGTGCCACCAGGGCCACGCTTATCCGCCACCTGGGCAATAAAATCCGCACCGAGGTAAGAGACGTGGAAATCGAAGCTCCTGC
>JAILMV010000043.1 GCA_024692185.1 Bacteroidales bacterium
GCCAGTTCGTCCACGGTATATGTCACATTGCCGCTGAGCAGGCGCAAAAGGCGCAGAAGCCGTTCTATCTTAGGTTGGTCCATAGGGCAAATATACAAAAAAGGCCGGCATTTTTGCCGGCCTTCTTATTATCTCAATTCAATTTACTTGAGCTCTGCGAGATACTTGATGGTGCGGACCATCTGAGAAGTGTAGGAATTCTCGTTGTCGTACCAAGAAACAACCTGAACCTGATAGGTGTCGTCGTCGATCTTGGAGACCATGGTCTGGGTAGCATCGAAGAGGGAACCGAACTTCATACCGATAACGTCGGAGCTGACGATCTGGTCCTCGTTGTAACCGAAGGACTCGGTTGCAGCAGCCTTCATGGCAGCATTGATGCCCTCTACGGTAACGTCCTTACCCTTCACGACAGCAACCAGGATGGTGGTGGAGCCGGTAGGAGTGGGAACGCGCTGTGCGCTACCGATGAGCTTACCGTTGAGTTCGGGAATCACGAGACCGATAGCCTTGGCAGCACCGGTGGAGTTAGGAACGATGTTGCAAGCACCTGCGCGGCTGCGGCGGAGGTCACCCTTGCGCTGAGGACCGTCGAGAATCATCTGGTCGCCAGTGTAAGCGTGGATGGTGCTCATGATACCACTCTGGATGGGAGCGTACTTGTTAAGAGCATCGGCCATAGGAGCGAGGCAGTTGGTGGTGCAGGAAGCTGCGCTGATAACTGTATCGGCAGGGGTCAGAGTCTTGTGATTGGTGTTGTAAACGATGGTAGGGAGGTCGTTTCCGGCAGGAGCGGAGATGACGACCTTCTTAGCGCCGGCCTGGATGTGAGCGGATGCCTTAGCCTTGGAGGTGTAGAAACCGGTGCACTCGAGAACGACGTCAACATTCAGCTCACCCCAAGGGAGTTCAGCTGCGTTAGGTTTTGCATAGATAGTGATCTCCTTGCCGTCAACAATGATGGAACCAGGAGTAACTACGGTCTTGCCGTCTTCTGCGAGGACTGCGTCCTTGTAATCTACAGTGTGCTTACCCTCACCGAACTTACCTGCGAAACCACCCTGGGCGGTGTCGTACTTGAGAAGGTGAGCAAGCATTTTAGGACTTGTGAGGTCATTGATGGCAACTACTTCGTAACCATCAGCTTCGAACATCTGACGGAAAGCCAGACGACCGATACGGCCAAAACCGTTGATAGCAATTCTATTCATATCGAAATTTTGTAAGTATTAAAAAATTCTTTATCAAATCTGGTGCTTTTCTCCGAAAAGCGCGGCAAATTTACAAAAAAAATAGACCAAATCAAAGATTATGGAGAAAAAGCAACATAAGCTGTTTGACAGACTATATTTCAGCGAGTTTATCCATGAAATCTTTCCTATCTACGGCAAGCCTGACATTGATTCCCGACCTCTTGTTGTAGATGGAGAGCTTTTTCGAAATCCATGCTTCTGGCATACTTTTTCTCGACCTCCCTGTAATTCAAGGGATAGTCCTCACCACAAAGCTCGAGGGCCTTATCCCTGTAATAAGTGTATTTCTCCACGAAAGCGGGGCGGAAAATTGCATCCTTGTCGAGATTCACATACAGTCCATGGTATAAGTCCATCTGCCGCTGATAGTATGAGCATAGCTGTTCCATGCATGGCACGGTAGCATTCAGCGCTGTCGATATGGGTCATGAGTTCGTCCAGCAAAGCCTTCTGGGTAGGAGGAAGAACGGTTTTCTGCTCTCTGCAGGCAGAAAAAGCACAGGTTAAAACGATACCGGCGATCAGGAAAAATTGTGTTCTCACAACACAAATATAACAAATTCAAACTATCTTTGCATAAAACGGATCCCGAATGAGAATACTTGTGACAAATGACGACGGCTTCACCGCCAAAGGAATCAAAACCCTGGTAAACATACTCAAACCCTACGGCCAAATTACCGTTGTGGCGCCCAAAAGGATGCAGAGCGGAATGTCCATGGCCGTGAACCTCGGTCAAGGTCCCATTGCCACAAAGAAAATATGCGCTGAAGAAGGGGTTGAATGGTGGTATGTGGACGGGACACCTTCCAGTTGCGTAAAGTTCGGGATCGACAATATCTTCCCTCCAAGCAAGCCCGACGTGGTAGTGAGCGGAATCAACCACGGCGGCAACTACGGCACCGCCTACCTCTATTCCGGGACCATAGGCGCAGCCTGCGAAGCTGCACTCGCCAGCATCCCCACCGTGGCCGTATCCCTGGACGCATTCGACCCTGATGCCGATTTCAGCGCCGTGGAGACCTTCTTCCCCGCCATCTTCGAGAAGATACTCAAGGAAGGGAGCAAGGAATTCGGCATGGTTTACAACGTCAACTTCCCCAAGGGCCCGGCTTCCAGCCTGAAAGGCATCAGGATTGCCAAGGAAGCCCTGCTGCGCTGGAAGAACGAATTCATCCCTTACGACGACGAACTCTTCCACAAGGTGGTCCGCGAGAAGTTCGGCAGCGAGGCCGGCAAGTTCCCCGAGGCGGAAGAAGGCGAAGTACGCTTCATGATGGCCGGGGACATAGTGAACGATTCGGCCGACGACCCCGAAGCGGACATCAACCTGCTCGCCAAGGGCTTCGCCACCATCTCCTGCCACAGGCTGCTCAGCCACGACCTCGAAGAAAACACCCGCCTGAAGGGCCTGGGATTCGAAACTGATTTCTGATATGAAGTACTATCTGATAGCCGGCGAAGCCTCCGGCGACCTGCACGGAAGCAATCTGATGAAGGGTCTTCTTGCCGAGGATCCCAAGGCGGACTTCCGCTTCTGGGGAGGAGGAATGATGGAAGCCGTGGGCGGGACCAAGGTCCGTGACTACAAGGGAACGGCCGTGATGGGCGCCACCGACGTGCTCCGCAGCCTGGGCAAGATCAGCCGCAACCTGCGCGATTGCAAGGCCGACATCCTGGACTGGAAACCGGATGTGGTTATTCTCATCGACTATCCCGGCTTCAATATGAAGATTGCCCGCTTCTGCCACGAAAACGGCATCAGGGTATTCTACTACATCGCCCCCAAGACCTGGGCCTCCCGCGAGGGCAGGAACCGCAAGCTCAAGGCCTGGGTAGATAAGCTCTTCATAGTCTTCCCTTTCGAGATTCCCTACTTCGAATCCAGGCAGGTTCCCTTCATCTACAAGGGCAATCCCCTGATCGATGCGGTAGATGGCCACAGCTACGAAAAACCCACGGAGAAGAAATACATAGCCATACTGGCCGGTTCGCGCAAGGGAGAAATTTCCCACACCATGCCCAATGCCGTGAAGATGGCCGATTCCCTGCACGCAATGCCCGGATATGCGGACTATGAGTTCATTGTTGCAGGAGCTCCTTCCCGCTCTATGGAGGATTACGGCAAGTACATCGGGGGCAGGAGCTACATAAAAGTGCTCTTCGGACGCACCTACGACGTGCTGCGCTTCGCGGAGGCCGCCCTGATAAACAGCGGAACGGCATCGCTGGAAGCAGCCTTGATAGGCACTCCCCAGCTAGTCTGCTGGAGTACCAGCTTCATCACGGCCATACTGGCCAAATACGCCCTCCGCGTGCTGGACCACATCAAATACATTTCGCTTGGCAATCTCATCCTGGACAAACTCGCCTTCCGCGAGCTTCTGCAATATGATTTCACGGCAGATGAGGCAGGAAAGGAAATCCGCCGCCTGATCGAGGACGCCCCCTACAGACAGCGGATGCTGGATGATTATTCTCAAATCCGTGAAAAGCTTGGCGGCAGCGGCGCATCGCGCGCTGTGGCCAAGGCTATGATCGCGGAACTACAGTAAACTCTCGATATACGCCTTCATCTGAGGCACCTTCGCGAGGGCGGCATGGAAAAGGGCCACCTGGTTGCGGGTGCGAACCAGATTATGCTCGGGATACTTGATCTTGTAGTAAGTATCTCCGTTGATGTAGTCGGCGAAGAAACGCACGGCCTGCATATAAGGGAAGAGGCAGGCTGCATAGGGCAGATTCTCTATCTCCACGGGGGTCAGGAAACTGCGGGCAGATTCCAGGTAACCCTTGGCGAAGGCCTCGAAGATATCCATCTTGAAATCCACCTTCTCCACCGCCGGATCATCCTCCGCCACGGTGTTGGCTGCGGTGCGCAGGAAATCTCCGAAATCGGAGAACACGAAGGAAGGCATCAGGGTATCCAGGTCGATTACGCATAGTATGTTGCCCTCGGCGTCGAACATCATGTTGTTGACCTTGGTATCGCAGTGGCAGATGCGCTTGGGAAGCTTCCCTTCGCGATACAGGCGTTCGGCCTTGCACATTTCCTCTTCATAGGGCTTGAGGTCGGCAAGTATGGCCCGCACCTCGTCCTGTGCCATGCGGCCGGCCTTGTCCGCCTGCACGGCCTCACGCAGCTGACGGGCGCGGAGTTCCATGTTGTGGAAGTCGGGGATGGTCTCTCCCAGGGTGTCGGGAATATCGGACAGCATTGCCTCGAAGGCTCCGAAGGCCTTACCGGCAAAGTAAGAGTACTTGGGGTCCACGGTCTCGTAGGTGAAGGCATCCCGGATGAAAAGGGAAACCCTCCAATAACTCTGTCCGTCGGTCCAATAGCTCTTGCCCGTCTCTTTGCAAGGGAGGAAGCGCAGCACCTTGCGGTCGATGTCCTTCTCCCCTGCCGCCTCGAGTTTGCGGCGGATATGGGCGGTGGCGCAGTCGATGTTGTGCTGCAGAAGCTCCACGTCCTGGAAGATGGCATTGTTCACCCTCTGGAGCACGTACTTGTCGGCTCCGTCGGTGGTGACCAGAAGGGTGTCATTTATAAGACCATTGCCTAGTGGCTTGATATCCAATATCTTGCCTTCGATGGCAAAATGATTCGCTATGTTTTTTAGTTGTTCAGTGGTTTGCATGTCCAAAATTACAGATTAATTCCGTTCTTTTCAAGAAACGAGAGGAAGAATCCAGCATATCTCATCTGGCCCAGGTCCGTCTGGTGCGTCCCGTCCACGGTAGCTTCGCCGTCGTGACCGATAAGATCGTCGCTGCAGAGGAAATAGATATTCTTCTCCCCTGCTGCCACCAGACGATCGTAAATCTCGCGCTGGGCGGCATTGCGGGCCTCCACATCGGCATAGGAAGAGGAACTGACGAAATCGTGGCCGTAATGGGCCATCTCCATCATGATTATGGGGACCTCGGGATGTGCGTCCCTGAGTATCTTCACGAAAGCTTCTCCCTTATCCAATATCAGCTGGGGCTTGTCGTTGGGCACGTTGTCCAGCACGAAGAGGGCGGGATTCTCCACCCTGGCCATCAGTTCGGCTACTTCCGGGTCCAGCAGGGCATTGCCGCTGAATCCAAGATTGACGACCTCGCGCCCGAGGGCACGGCCTATGATATTGGTAGATGCAATCCCGGGGCGGGAAACGCAGCCACCCTGAAGGATGCTGGAGCCGTACATCACCAGCGGAGCTTCGCGCTTGTCGCAGTCCACGGGGATGAACTCGGAACCAGGGTCCGTGCCTATCTCCAGGCTGGTAATCCCGTCGTACAGAGAGAGATACAGCCTGAAATGCTTGTATCCCGCATCCATCTTCTTCACTATGCAACGGCTTGTCACCTCATTGTCCAGGTCGGGACGGCCGCAGGAAACGAAGCGCCAGCCCTTGTCCGTGTGTGCGTACAGATCCACTCCGCGGGAGCCTACGGATGCCATATGGGGCATGGTATGTTTCCTCAACGAGGTCCAGCGCACATGAATCGAAGGAGAATCCGTACGGAACTCGACATAGAGCCCGGCAGCATTCTTCCCCAGCCTTTGGATTTCCTTGCGGGCGGAGGCATGGATATCTTCCGGCAATCTGGAATAATGCGTCAGGGTATTCTCTACGGCCTTACCGAATATATGCATGGAAGAAGCATCGTGCCAGACCTGGCCTCTTGCGGCTATAGCACAGCAAAAAAGCAGGAAAAAGAACAGCAGTTTTTTCATATTACAAAAATACAAAAACATCTTGTATCTTTGCGTAATACATTATGAAACGATATATCCAGAAACTGATCCGATACTATTCCATCTACTGTGAGCTGGGATACAGGCCTTGGCATAAGCCTCGCAAGCAGCGCAAAGCCGAGAAGAAGAAAGAAAAAGGCGTCTATATGGGCGCAAAGGAAAGCATCCCTTTCATGAACGATGATGCGAAAAGGACTATTTCCAACCTGCTGTTCAGGCCAGGCTACATGATGAGGGACTACATAATGCGCGGGCAACACGAGCGCTACCTCGCCCCCATCACGGCCCTGATAGTATTCTACTCCGTACTGTCCTTGGTGCTGGCCATAGTCAATCCCAAGGAGTCCAGGGAACGCTTCGTCGATCAGATGATACAGCACGACGGGATCGACGTCAAAATACATGCGGACAGCCTGGACATCACCAGTGCCACCCTCACCTATCTGTACGATGCCCTGGTGCTGATGAACCTGGATGCCTATCCGGACAAGGCAGATACTCCCTGGAAGCAGTCCCTGGCAGCCATAGAAGGGGACTTGCGCAGCAAGGGCATTCCCCTTTTCATCGGGAGTTTCCTCTTGTTCTGGCTGATATTCTCCTTACACTTGAGGAAGTACAAGATAAGCGTCTCGGGAGCTGCGGCCATGTCCGCTTTCCTGCTATGCCAGTTCTGCATATTCATGTTCTTTAAACTGCTGATTACCTTCGGCGGGAAAGCGGATCTAAGTTTCTGGTTCATGATGCTGCTGGTTTTCATAGACTATCTGCAACTATTCCGGCTGGGCTTCAAGAAGAGCTTGTGGCTGACCGTCAAGACGGCATTGGCTTATTCCCTATACCTCATCGTATTCACCCTACTGGTCGGTATAATCCTGGTTGCGATGGCGTACAATCATGTAGTTTGATAAGTTAAAAAAATGAAGAAATCGATCATCACCCTTGTCGTACTTGTGCTGAACCTGGCGTTTGCCTCGGCCGCAGTCCACAATGTGAAAGATTACGGAGCAAAAGGCGACGGCAGCACCATTGACTCCCCCGCGATCAATGCGGCAATCGCAGCAGCATCTGCCGATGGCGGAGGAATCGTCTATATCCCCTCCGGGCGCTACGCCAGTTATTCCGTGCACCTTGCAAGCCACGTACATCTGTATCTGGAAAAAGGCGCAGTACTGCTTGCAGCGGAACCCACCGCTACTGAAGGTTACGACCTGGCAGAGCCCTTCGAGTTCGGAAAAGAGTATCAGGATTACGGACATTCGCACTTCAAGAATTCCTTTATCTGGGGAATTGGCCTGGAGGATATCACCATCAGCGGCGAGGGTATGATAGACGGGAGCGGCCTGGTGCCCGGCTACGGAGATGATCCACTTGCCCAACCCGCGCCCCTCAGGGGCAACAAGGCCCTCGTGCTTAAGGATTGCAAGAATGTCTCGCTCAAGGACTTCACTATGTTTATGTGCGGGCATTTCGCCCTGCTTGCCACCGGAGTGGACAATCTGCTCATCAGCAATCTGGTGGTAGATACCCAGAGGGACGGTTTCGATATTGACTGCTGCAGGAACGTCATAATCAAGGGCTGCCGGCTGAACTGCCCCTGGGACGACGCCATCTGCCTCAAGGCTTCCTACGCCCTCGGCAAGTTCAAGGACACGGAAGATGTGGTGATTTCCGACTGCATAGTCACCGGCTACAAAGAAGGGACCATGCTCTCCAATACCAATCTGACCCCTCACGATAAACCCGGGCACAGCTGGTCGCCCGACCGTGCGGTAAGGCCTCCCTTCAAGATAATCGGCCGCGGGCGCATCAAGTTCGGCACCGAATCCAGCGGCGGATTCCGCGATATCACGGTCACCAACTGCATACTGAAAAACAGCGGGGGCATATTTCTCGAGACCGTGGACGGTGGCATACTTGAAGACGTGACCTTCAACAACATTTCCATCAAAGGCACCAATTCTCCCCTTTTCTTCCGCCTCGGAGCCCGTATGCGCAGTCCTGAAGGTACTCCCGTCGGAGCTCTCAGGAGGATAAGGATAAGCGACCTCAACGTCAGCGATGCCGATCCCCGCTACCCCATACTGATTTCCGGCATTCCCGGTTATTGCATCGAGGATGTGACGCTGCGGAATATCAACATCCAGTTCCAGGGCGGGCTCAGCCCCGAAGATGTGCAGGCGCCTGCTGACGTGCCCGAAGAGGTGGAGAAGTATCCCGAGTATAAGATGTTTGGTCCTCTGCCTGCGAAAGGGGCCTATCTG
>JAILMV010000075.1 GCA_024692185.1 Bacteroidales bacterium
TTAATGGTTTCGTCAACCGCAAAAATAACATATTATTTTAATATTCGTCTGCTCTGCCGGTTTTTTCTGTATATTTGTAGATATGTCGGCGCTTAATTCGGAAATACAGTACCTTAGCGGGGTGGGGCCCAAGAGGGCCGCGCTACTGCGCTCTGAACTTGGCGTCGAAACCTTCGGAGACCTCCTCCACATCTACCCCTTCCGCTACATCGACCGCACCTCCATCACCCCCATACGCGAAGTCCGCGGGGACCTTGCATACGTGCAGATCCAGGGCACGGTTATCAGCAGCGTGCTCCTCGGCCCTGGCGGGAGCAGCAAGATGGCCAGCGGCGGACCCATAGAACTGCGGGCGGCAAAACGCCTGAGCGTAATGGTCCAGGATGCCACCGGGCAGATGGAGATGGTCTTCTTCAAGGGAATCAAATGGAATTACGAGCGCCTCAAACCAGGCAGCGCCTTCCTCTTCTTCGGCAAGCCCTCCGAATTCAACGGCCGGCTGAACATGGTCCATCCCGAGGTTGACAGCCCTGCGGTCGGAGGCCCCGAAAGCAAGGGAACTCTCACCGGAGTGTATCCCAGCACGGAAAAGCTCAAGAACGGAGGCATTACCGGCAAGGTGATGTGCAAGCTGCAGTCCGCCGCGCTGGCGATGTGCCTGCCCGAAATCAGGGAAACTCTACCCGACTACATACTCAAGGAAAATGCGCTGGTGCCTCTGGCCTATGCGATGCGCAACATCCACTTCCCCGCCGACAGCTACGCCCTCCAGAAGTCCGTACGCCGGCTGAAGTTCGAGGAACTCTTCTTCCTGCAGCTTTCCCTGCTCAAACAGAAATACATTCAGTCCCGCGGCTCGGTAGGCCTGCCTGTAACCAAGGTCGGAGCCGCATTCAACGACTGTTTCAACGCCCTGCCCTACGAACTCACCGGTGCCCAGAAAAGGGTTATCAAGGAGATTCGGGAAGATATGCGCAGCGGGCATCAGATGAACCGCCTGCTGCAGGGGGACGTGGGTTCGGGGAAGACAATGGTGGCAGTGCTGAGTTCGCTGCTGGCGGTAGATAACGGCTTCCAGGCCTGCATAATGGCCCCGACCGAAGTGCTCGCGCAGCAGCACTACGCCAACATCAGCAAATATCTTCGGCCTACCGGAGTGCGCTGCGCCCTGCTTACCGGCAGCAGTACCCAGAAAGAGCGCAAGGAGATCCACGCCGGACTGGAAGACGGAAGCATAGGAATAATAGTCGGCACGCACGCTCTGCTGGAGGACAACGTACTCTTCCACGCCCTGGGTCTCGCCGTAATCGACGAGCAGCATCGTTTCGGTGTGGACCAGCGGGCCAAGCTATGGGCAAAGGGCCCGAATGGCATTCCCCCGCACGTGCTGGTAATGACCGCCACGCCCATACCGAGAACCCTGGCAATGACTCTTTACGGGGATCTGGACGTGTCGGTGATAGATGAAATGCCTCCCGGACGAAAGCCGGTGAAGACGGCAATGATTTCCGATGCCAAGAAAGGCAGCGTATATAACTTCATGCGCAAGCAGATAGCTCTGGGCCGCCAGGTTTTCGTGGTCTATCCCCTGATATTCGAAAGCGAGAAGATGGACCTCAACAACCTGGAGATGGGTTATGAGGAGATTTTGAAACGCTTCCCCGACCCCGAATACAAAGTGGCGATAGTCCACGGCCAGCAGACAGCCGAAGTCAAGAACTTCAACATGGCCGCATTCGCAGCCGGAAGGGCCCAGATACTGGTTTCCACCACCGTAATCGAAGTCGGCGTGGACGTGCCCAACGCCAGCGTAATGGTAATCGAAAGCGCCCAGCGCTTCGGCCTCAGCCAGCTACACCAGCTTCGCGGAAGGGTCGGCCGCGGTGCGGACGAAAGCTACTGTATACTGGTCCACGACTTCAAGACCAGCAAGGAGGCCCGTGCCCGCCTGGAACTGATGTGCAACACCAACGACGGTTTCGAAATTGCCGAGGAAGATATGAAGATGCGCGGCCCCGGGGACCTGGAAGGCACTCAGCAGAGCGGCCTGCCCATCAAGCTGAGCATAGCCTCCCTTGCAAAGGACGGCCTGATGCTGAACGAGGCCCGCGTTTATGCCGATAAGGTTCTGAACGCAGACCCCAAGCTCGAACTGCCCGTGAACAAGCTCCTGGCAGATGAGCTGCGCAAGGGAAAATACGAGATAAAAGATTATAGCAAAATCAGTTAACAATATGAAAGTCAAACATCTAATCTTTACAATGATGATTGCAGCGTCCTGCGCCGGGACCGCACAGAAAGAGGCGGCGGTTCCCGAAGTGGAGATTACCGACGGAGTAATGACTCCGGAAGTGCTTCTTGCATTCGGCCGTCTCTCCGATCCTCAGCTCTCCCCGGACGGGAGCACCATCCTCTACGGAGTAAGTTACCAGAACATCAAGGAGAACAACTCCTTGCGTAACATCTACATCTGCAAGCCGGACGGCAGCGGACGAGAGCAGCTCAGCTTCGAGAAAAAGAGCGTGAACTGCGCACGCTGGAACAAGAAGGGAGATGCAATCTACTTCGTGCAGGGAGGCCAGCTCTACAAGGCCCCCTTCAAGGCCGGCAAGCTCGGCAAGAAAGTGAAACTGAGCGAGGTTCCCGCAGGAATCGGAGAGTTCAAGATTTCCCCCGACGAAGCCCAGATTATCTACACCTCCAGCATAAAGAATCCTGCACTGCAGCAGCCCGCAGACAGCGATCCGGCCCTCGACAAAGCTCAGGCCTACAGCACCGAGAACCTGATGTACCGCCACTGGGACCACTGGGTGACCGATATCCCCCGCAGCTATGTGGCCACGCTGGGCAACGGAAAGATTAGCCCCGAGAACTCCCTCGACATCCTGGGCAGCGACAACTGCTTCGAGCTCCCTACCGAGCCTTTCGGCGGTATCGAGCAGCTGGACTGGGCCCCCGACAGCAGGCACATAGCTTACAGCTGCAGGAAGAAGGTCGGCAAGGAATACGCCTTCAGCACCAACACCAGCATCTACGTCTATGACGTGCTCACCGGATGCACCACCGCCATTACCGAAAAGGGCGGCTATGACACCGATCCCGTGTGGAGCCCTGACGGAGCGCATCTCGCTTGGATTTCCATGCCCCGCGACGGTTACGAGGCAGACCAGCAGCGTCTGATGGTGGCCGACATCGACTTCGGTATGGAAGGCGAAGCCGGGCAGAACGGTGAAGTCAAGGCCAGCAACATCCGCCGCCTCGGCGAAGACTTCGACCACGATGTGGCAGGTCCCGTCTGGCACGGGGACAAGATCTACTTCAACTCCCTCGTATGCGAGGCCGTGCAGAGCATCTTCCGCGCCAGCCTCGACGGGATAATAGAGCGCCTGACCCCCGGTGACTGGTGGACCGATTTCTTCTCCCCCTTCGCCATCCTGGACAAGGAAGATGGCAGCGTGGAGATGCTGACCTCCTATTATTCCCTGGAGTTCCCGGTCGAACTGGTGAGCGTAGTGGC
>JAILMV010000079.1 GCA_024692185.1 Bacteroidales bacterium
AAGGTACCTCGGAATAACCCAGGAGGACCTCGAGGATTTCGACCAGTACTGCAGCAAGTTCCCGGGAATATACATCACGACGGACGATCCGGTCGGTAACGGAGGCCGTTTCGACATGTACAAGATGGACATACTCGAGAAGGAGCAAGGCTACCTAAGCAGGACCAACAATTACGCAATCCTTTACTACAGCGGTATTTACGACGGAGAGAGAAAGGATTCCACACTGATGTTCTATTTCAGTCCAAGGGAATTCCAGGACCTCGACTCCTTGATTTCGGCGAGCAGCCTTCCGGAGCAGTACGTCTTCAACGTGGATTACCACGAATCTGACGGCATGGCGGGCACAGCCTCCGACAAGATTCACATCGAGGGCGGCAGCGGTCTGAAGCCTGTGATCCCTGCGAAGGAGATATGGCGGCTCGTCAACGACGAGATCGCACGGAAGGGAGGCAGCGGCAAGACCGCCCTCATTTCCAAAGCCACCATCGAACTCCCGTTCGACATGCCGGATGATTATGATTCCATGTACCTGTACCCAGATGTGCTGAGTCCTACGGTCCAGATAAAGACCGACACCACCGTTTCGTTCGCCGGCCTCACCGACGCGAGCGCCTCGGACGAGAACCAGGGAGACATCAACAGGTCGCTGTCTAAATACGCCCCGGACATCACACATCACGTCCAGCAGATCATCCGCAAGGACGCCGGGGAAGACCTGTCCAACTTCGACATCTGGATGCTGATAATGTGTTACGTAACCACTACCACCACCAATTCCAGCGCCAGCCAGATGGCCGATTATTACCAGCAGCTCGCCTACTATTCCTACTACAACCAGCTCTACGGCGGCGGAGGATATTACGGCGGAGGATACTACGGTGGAGGATATTACGGCAACTCCTACAGCAACTACTACAACTACATGCTCATGGCCCAGTACGCCGGTGCGAACGCGTCGACTACCTCCGTGAGCTCGGAGCTGGACAAGGACCGCTACTACAACTGCTGCCTGCGCGGTCCGGCATCAGCTGACAGGAAGCCGAAACTCAAGATTACTTTCGCACTACCTAAAGAATAAAGATAAAGAATAATAGCTTAATGAAAAGGAAAAGCCTCGGGCCATACGGTCCGAGGCTGAATCTTTCAATATCAAGGGATTAAGCTTCCTCCTTGCCGGCGAGTTTCTCCATCACCTTGTCGATTGCATCCTTGACGGTTGCGATGGTGCTGGTCTCCTCATCGGGGATCTTGATTCCAAATACCTTCTCGAATTCCATAAGGAGCTCGACGGTGTCCAGGGAGTCTGCACCAAGGTCGTTGGTAAAGTTAGCGGTCTCGGTGACCTCGGAAGGCTCGACGCCAAGTTTGTCAACGATAATGTCCTTGACTTTCTTTACGATCTCATCGTATTCCATAATAAATAGAATTTAAGTTTTATAATTAGTACTGTCTTTGTTCTCTAATACAGGTTGCAAAGTAACTAAAAATAAATCAGATTTCCAAACTTCGCCCGGGTGCGCTCAATTTCATCCAGTTGCGCAGGCCGTTCAGGGCATTGAGAAGGTAGAAACTGTATTTGATCACATATATGAGCGCGTATGTGTCGCCGGGATTGGCGGAAAGGGTCAGGGACCACATCACGATGGTGGACACGTTCACCCCTATCCAGAAGAACCACTGTTCCATGTAGGCCGTCGAAAGGAGAAGCTGGCCTATTATGTTGCAGACCACGGAGAAAGCATCTGCGAAAGGAGTCGCTCCCGCTCCCGTGAAGCGAAGTATCATGTACAGCGCTGCCGAACCCAGGACGAGCACCGTTCCTGCAACCAGGCGTCCTTTCCCCGTCAGGCGACGCGCCTTCGGAGCCTCCTTCCCGGCGGCACCCCTCCTGCGCCATTGGAAGAAGCCCACGAACTGCATGGGCAGGAAGTACAGCAGGTGCAGGAAGGCGTTGCCCCATTTCCCGCCGATGAAGCACATGACGGCGTAGAGGCTCACGTCTATGAGGCCGAAGAGGAAGGTCCAGATGATGCCGTTCGCTGAGCATACGGTCGAGAGTATGCCCATCAGCGAGCCGAAGGCCGCGACAAGCAGCAGCACGGGGTTGCTGCCTTCCGCCTGCAGCTTCAGGGTGGTGGCTATGACTATGGCCACGGTCATGCCCACCAGGATAAAGGCACTGAACGCCTTGTTGAAATCAAAGATCCTCTTCATTGCCGTTCAGTTCTTTATGCAGCCTCTCCGCCAGCACCGGGCCGACGAATGCGGTAAGGTCCTCCAGGGGAGCTGCCGCTATGCGTGCCACACTGCCGTAGTGCATCAGCAGGCGTTTCTCGGTCTGCTCGCCGACTCCCTTGATCCCCCGGAGCGCGGACTCCACCTGCGCCTTGCTGCGAAGCGAGCGGTGGAAGGTGATGCCGAAGCGGTGAGCCTCGTCGCGGATCTGCTGAAGGACCTTCAGCGCCTGCGAGTTGCGGTCGATGAAAAGGGGGTACGGATCACCCACGCGTATAACCTCTTCCAGCCTCTTGGCCAGGCCCACGGCGAAAATCTTCCGTTCGAGCCCGAGTTCGCACAGCGCCTGCCATGCGAATTCCAGCTGCCCCTTGCCTCCGTCTATAACGACGAGCTGCGGCAGGTCGCCGGGGTTTTCTTCGAGCATGCGGGAGTAGCGGCGGCCTACCACTTCCTTCATGGAGGCGTAGTCGTTCGCTCCTATGACCGTCTTTATCTTGAACTTGCGGTAGTCCTTCTTCGACGGCACCCCGTCCCGGAACACGACGCACGACGCCACTGGGTTGGTGCCTTGGATATTGGAGTTGTCGAAGCACTCCATATGGACAGGCAGTTCCTTCATTCCCAGGGCCTTGCGCAGTTCCTCGAGCACCGCCTTGCGGTATTCGGCGGGATCCGTATGCTCCCGCTGCCGCAGCGAGTTGAAGCGGAAC
>JAILMV010000112.1 GCA_024692185.1 Bacteroidales bacterium
CCTCGATAAGGATCTGCTCCGGAAAGGTGTCGAATATCTGGTCAAGAATAAGAATGGTTGGCCCCGATTCTCGGGGGATAAGGCACTTGTGAGTGGTTTCATGAAAAACGGTTATTCCGCCCAGCTTGCCAGGGAGAGGATCGCGGTGGGATGCAATTGGATGTCCCTGCCGGGGCTCGAGTACACCATGAACGACCTGGTGAAGGTAAACATGGCCAAGGTGTTCGAAGTCGCCTATCAGGAGATGACCGGCTCCGCCTGCGATTATTCTACGGAAAAGCTGTGGAATCTGTTTGCGGAGCATCTGGGCAAAGCTGTCAGGACTGCTGCAGATGGCATCCGCCATCATCTCAAGTATCAGAAATACAATGAACCCGAGTTGCTGCTCAACCTCCTCAGCCACGGCCCCATAGAGAAGGGTCTGGACGCATCCGACGGGGGAGCGGAATACTACAATCTCGCAATCGACGGGGCCGGACTCGCAATTGCGGCCGACTCTTTCGCCGCCCTGGAACAGAGGGTGGAGAAGGAACACCGTCTGACCTGGGAGATGATTAAGGAAAGCATCTCCGCGAACTTCTGCAACAAGGGCGGGGAGATAGTCCGGAACATACTTAAGAACAGCGAGCATTATGGCGTAGAAGGCAGCCTGGGGGAGAAATGGGCGCTCAGGATCAGGGACGAGTTCGTAAAGGACGTACGCGGAGAGTCGGAAGGAAATCATCTTTTCATTCCCGGCTTCTTCTCCTGGGCCAACACCATCTTCTTCGGAGAGCACGTTCAGGCCACTCCCAACGGCAGGAAAGCAGGCACTCCCATATCGCACGGGGCCAATCCTGTGCCCGGTTTCACCGTGGACGGAGCCTCCCTTTCGCTGGCCTCCTGCATAGCCAAGATCCAGCCCGGATATGGCAACACAGCCCCAATGCAGTGGGAACTGGATCCATCTTTTGCAAAAGAGAAACACATAGATATAATCGAGTCCATCATCAAGACCCATATGGATCTGGGCGGGACTCTGATCAACGTAAACATAATGGACAAGGACACCTTGCTGAAGGCCCACAAGAACCCTTCCGATTATCCGGAACTGGTCGTGAGGGTAACCGGATTCACGGCTTATTTCTCAATGTTGTCCCCGAACTTCCGCCAGCTTGTGGTGGACCGTCTGTTGGAAAACTAACTAAAACCATACTTATGAAACTGATAGAAGAATACAGGCACGACTCGCAAGGTTATGACCCCACTTTCATAAGTGAGGGATGGCAGGTGGCATTCCTGAACTATGCCCCGGCCGAGGCCTTGGAGAGTATCGTAAAACTGGATATACATTTCCGGACCGACGAGGTCTTCGTCCTGCTAGAGGGCAGGGCAGTGCTGATAGCTGCCACCATTGCTGAGAGCATTACCTACGATCTCGTTGACATGAAACCCGGAATAATATACAACATCCCCAAGAATACCTGGCACAAGATAGCAATGTACGAAGGGAGCAAGGTCTGCATAATCGAAAAGGACAACACCCATGTATCGGACTTTGCTTTCCACAATCTCTCGGCCCGGGAGCAGAAGGATCTCCAGCAGGCAGTTAACAGTTTAAATATCTGATACTATGGATAATGGCTTTTACTTTGGAATAGCCCTGGTCCTGGTAGCAGGATGTTTTTCGGGCATCTTCTCCACCCCTTTCGAGAAAAACAAGAAATGGGCCTGGGAGAATAACTGGTTCATCTGGAGCATAATCGCCCTGATTGTCTGCCCGGCAATTGCCGTGTCACTGACCATACCCAAGGTTTTCGAGGTCTATGCCGCGAATCCTTCCACAACCCTGATAATTGCCGGATTCGGCGTCGTCTGGGGGATAGGAGCCCTGCTTTTCGGCAAGGGAATCAACGCCCTCGGAGTATCGCTGGCCATCCCCATAATGCAGGGCCTCATCAATGTAATAGGAATAGTGGCGCCCTTCATAATCGGGCGTCCATCCGAACTTTTCACTCCGGAACACATCCACATAGTGATAGGAGCCCTGGTAACCCTGGCGGGCATTATACTCTTTGCCAAGGCAGGGCAGGGCAAGAATACATCTTCCGACAACGCCAAGGCCAAGAGTTTCGGGAAAGGCCTTCTGATCTGCATCCTGGCCGGTGTCTTCGGTCCCATGATCAATTTCGGATTCGTGGTTGGAAAGCCCCTGCAGGATACCGCAGTCGAGCTCGGGGCCAACCCCATCAACAGTGCCAATGCCACCTGGGCGGTGGTATTCCTGGCCGGTTTCCTGGTGAACGCCATCCAGTGCATAATCCTTCTCCGCAGGAACAGGACCGCTGAAAATTATAAAGGAGCTTCCTGCAAGAATTATCTCTGGGCCATGCTTGCCGGCGTAATCTGGTACGGGAGCATCCTCCTCTATGGAATGGGATGCAACCAGATGGGAGGATATGCCGCTTCGGTTGGCTGGGGTATAATGCAGGCGACTGCAATACTTGCCAGCGGAGTTGCCGGACTGCTGCTTGGCGAATGGAAGGGCGCGCCCAAGTCCTCTCTCAGGATGATGGCGTGCGGAATGGCCCTGCTGGTGGCTGGAATGGTTATTTTCTCGCTGAATCACGGGGATTCGGACAAGAAAGCCCCGGTAGATTATGTGGATACCAGGATAGGCACCCAGGCCTGGAAAGGCCAGTCCACGCTCTCCGGGCCCGAGGAGCCCATGGGCTTCGTATATCCCGGGGTAGGCTATCCCAATGCTATGGTGCAGCTGACTCCCCAGACTGCCAGGACCGACAGGTGCTATTTCTCCGACCAGCCCAAGATCCACGGCTTCCGAGCCAGCCACTATCCCAACGGAACCGCAATGTCCGAGTATGGCTCATTCAGCTTGATGCCTGTAATCGGAAAGGACAAGATAAGGGCCCACGAGAGAGGCTCGGCCTATTCGCACGACAAGGAAACGGCTACTCCATACTATTACAGCATAGAATTGGACGATTACGGCATAAAGGGGGAACTCACCGGGGTTTCTTCTTCCGGAATGCTGCGTTTCACCTATCCCGAGGCGGACGATGCCTGCCTGGTGATAGACAATGCCAGGAGCGAGTACAAGAACTTCTTCCACGTTATTCCCGAGAGCAACGAGATAGAAGGTTATATCACCAATGCCGGGCGAGTAGGCAACCAGGGCTATACAGGGCCCGGATTTGCCTGTTATTTCGTCGCAAAGCTCGATAAAGCATTCTCTTCCTATGCCATAGTTCCCGAGCCGGAATTCGCCCCCAATGCCGATCTGTTCGAGGATGGCTTCGAGGTTGAATTCTACAATAACGATTTCGACGGCAAGGCGGCTGCGCGTCTCAGCTGCCCCGACCTGGACTATGAATGGCAAGGTTCTCCGGCCCCGAAGGTTCAGGAAGACCGCTTCTGCGTAAGGGCCAAGGGCACTCTAAAGGCCAGGAAATCCGGCAAGCACATCTTCTACGTAATCAGCGACGACAAAGTGAAGCTCTATGTGAACGGGGAACAGGTCATCGATTCTAAAAAGACCCACCGTCCCTTCCCGGACCTCTATTCAAAGGAGATGGAGGCAGGGGAGAGCTGCGAGATAATGGTAGAATACTTCGAGAGGAGCCGCCTGGCGACACTCCGCTTCTGCTGCCTCGAACCTGAATCCAGGACCGAAGAGCAGCTGGCAAAGATGGCAGAGGACGGTTCGGTGGCATCTGCCGTGCAAGTATCCTTCCCCACAAAGGCCGAAGAGGTCGTGGAAATCAGGCTCGGTACTTCCTTCATAAGCCTCGAGCAGGCCAGGAAGAACCTTGCCAAGGAAATAGGCAGGAAGAGTTTCGACCGCATAGCCCGCGAAGGCAAGGCCGTATGGGACAAGAACATCAGCAGGATACGGATAGAGAGCAGCGAAGAGAACAAGAAGATT
>JAILMV010000119.1 GCA_024692185.1 Bacteroidales bacterium
GGAAGGGTGGTCAGAGCGTTCTTGAATGTCTGCTCGAAACCGAGGAACTTGAGCATCGAAGGGGTAACTGCCCTGTGGAAACGGAGGCCTCCCTTGTAGGGACCGATCGCGCTGTTGAACTGCACGCGATAGCCGAGATTGCTCTGAACCTCGCCTCTGTCATCTACCCAGGTGACGCGGAAGGTGAAGATTCGGTCGGGTTCGACCATCCTCTCCACAATCTTGGCACTCTCGAACTCAGGATGCTGATTGTAGATTTCTTCTATGCTTTCGAGTACTTCCTGCACGGCCTGAAGATACTCGCTTTCTCCAGGATGTTTGGCCTGGAGCATCGCCATTATTTCGGACGTTTTCATTTGTGTTATTAATAATATGGGTTGGTTATTTTACTTCCCATGTGGACCCGCTGTGGAGCAGGTCGTCCACGGAATGTATTTTCGATTTGAGCATCACTTCTTTCACCTGGTCGCGTACGCCGTCATCGTAGGTGACGTCCTTGACGTCGCGGATTACGCCGAGCGCGACGGGGAAATCGGGATACTTCATATCTGCAAGCATCATGTGGATGCCGGCATTTTCGCAATGTGCGTCATGCACGAGGATATCGTCCTCGGTGTAGCCGTCCTGACCTATGGTAACTACCTTCAGGCCAAGGCCTTCGAGCACCAGGCCCTTGTCGCGGTTCTTGCCGAAGATCATCTTCTCGCCATGGCGCAGGACTATGGTACGGTCGGCGCGGTTGGCGGGGTCGGAGATGTCGCGATGGGCACCGTCGTTGAAGATGACGCAGTTGGTGAGCATCTCCATCACCGAAGTACCGTCGTGGAGGGCGGCCGCAGTCATTATCTCTTCGTTCAGCTTGAGCTCCACGTCCAGGCTCCTGGCAAAGAAGGTTCCCTTTGCGCCGAGCACCAGGCTACCGGGGTTGAAAGGATGCTCCACGGTGCCGTAGGGGGATGTCTTGGTGATGGCCCCGAACTTGGACGTAGGAGAATACTGACCCTTGGTAAGGCCGTAGATCTGGTTGTTGAAGAGGATTATGTTGATGTCGATGTTGCGCCTGATAGCGTGGATGAAATGGTTTCCGCCGATGGCCAGGGCATCGCCATCGCCGCAGGCCTGCCATACGGTAAGCCAGGGATTGGCGACCTTGATACCGGTGGAAATAGCAGTCGCACGGCCGTGGATGCTATGGAAGCCATAAGTATCCATATAGTAAGGAAGACGCGAGGAGCATCCGATACCGGACACCACCACATAGCGTTCCTTTTCGTAGTTAAGTGCAGAGCTGACCTTGGGAAGGGCCCTCTGGAGGGCTGCCAGAACGGCGTGGTCCCCGCAACCGGGGCACCAGCGGACTTCCTGATCCGACTTGAAATCCTTGAATGATAGTGTTGCCATACTACAGAGCCTCCTTTATTGCGTCCACAATCTCGCTCACTAGGAACGGCTGACCTTGGACCTTGGTGCATTTGACTATCTTCGTTTCGGGGAAGAGTCCGAGCAGGTAGTTGGCGAACTGCCCGCTGTTAAGCTCGCATACCAGCACCTTGTCGAAGCCGGCAAGGACCTCGCCTGTGTTGCGGGGCACGGGATATACGTAGTCGAAGTGAACTCTGGATACCTCCATTCCGGCGGCACGGGCCTCGTTGACGGCACTCAGGATGTGGCCGAAAGTGCCGCCCCAGCCCACTACCAGGAGCTTGCCCTTTGCGGGGCCGTCCAGTGCGAGTTCGGGGATGCTGTCGGCAATCTTCTGCACCTTGGCTTCGCGCTCGGCGACCATCAGTGCGTGGTTTGCGGGATCGGAGGAAAGGACTCCGTTATGGTTCTTCTCAAGACCTCCCACGCGATGTTCGAAGCCCTTCTGGCCGGGAATGGCCCATTTGGGAACAAAGGTCTCGGGATCGCGCTCGAAGGGTTTGAATTTACCATCTTCCGGAAGGCTGGTGGCAAATGGAGGCTTGATGGTGGGATAATCCTTCATGGAAGGGATGAGCCAAGGCTCGCTGCCGTTGCCCAGGAAACCTTCGGAGAGCAGCATGACGGGAGTCATATGCTCGAGGGCGATCTTGGCGGCATTGAAGGCTGCATCGAAGCAGTTGGACGGGGAATGGGCCGCCACCACGGGGATGGGGCATTCGCCGTTGCGGCCGTACAGGGCCTGGTTCAGGTCCGTCTGTTCGGTCTTGGTAGGGATGCCGGTAGAAGGGCCGGCGCGCTGCACGTCCACGACCACCAGCGGGAGTTCGGCCATCACTGCAAGGCCCAGGGCCTCGCTCTTCAGCGAAAGACCGGGACCGGAAGTAGTGGTGACTGCGAGGTTTCCAGCGTAGGAAGCGCCGATGGCGGTGCAGATGCCCGCGATTTCATCCTCCGCCTGCAGGGTCTTGGCCCCGAGGCTCTTATGGATGGCAAGCTCTTCGAGTATGCCGGTGGCGGGCGTTATGGGATAGGAACCGCAGAACAAGGGCAGGCCGCTCTTTTCGGATGCGGCGAGCAGGCCCCAGGCCGTGGCCTGGTTGCCGGTGATGTTGCGGTAAAGTCCTTTCTTGGGATGGGAAGGTTCGATATGATAGGTATTGGCTATCATCTGCATGTTGGAGGCATAGTTGAAGCCGTCCTTGAGCACCTTCTTGTTGGGTTCGATGACCTCGGGATGCTTCTTCGCGAACTTCCTCTCGAGATAGGTGTAGATATAGTCCAGAGGGCGGTCGTAGATGAAACAGGCCATGCCCAGGGTGAACATGTTCTTGCACTTGCGGATGGCCTTGGTGTCCATTCCGCTGTCCTTGAGGCTGAGTTCGGTAAGCTCAGTGATAGGGGCCACGATGAGCACCCTGTCCTCCACTCCGAGTTCGCGGAAAGGATCGTCGGTCTTGAAACCGGCTTTCTTCATTCCTGCTTCGTCGAAGGAGTTGGAATCGACCAGGATCATCGCAGTACGTTTGCACCATTTTGCATTGGCCATAAGCGCGGCGGGGTTCATAGCCACCAGCATATCGCAATGATCACCGGGAGTATTGACGTTTTCGCTGCCTATATGGACCTGAAAACCGGACACCCCTGAGACGGTGCCCTGGGGGGCACGGATCTCGGCAGGATAATCCGGAAAAGTGGAAAGTTGATTACCATAGATGGCTGACATATCTGCAAAAAGAGACCCGGTGAGCTGCATGCCGTCACCGGAATCTCCTGCAAATCTTATCACAACATCTTTGGCATCTATTACCTTATGTTGCATTATTTATCTAAAAGGGTTGGTTATAGTCTTTCTATAGGGGCTAAATGTGGTTATTGGGCACTGTTAGCTGCTGCTTTGGCGGCCAGCTCAGCCTGGAGGCTCTCCATTGTCCTTTCGGCAGGGATGCCAAGGGCGGTGCGGCACTCAGGGGTGATGTCGGTGCTCTGAGCCTCGTCGATGTAGAGAAGGGAAGAACGGTCGAATACGAAGATGTAGCCGCCGGCCTTTGCAATCTCCTGCATCTTTTCCTTGGCCTTCTTGTAGATAGGCTCCATCAGCTTCTGCTGCTGCTCCTGAAGCTCCTGCTCCACGTTCTGGCTGAATTCCTGAATGCGCTGCTGGATCTGGGTGAGCTCATCTTCCTTGGCCTTACGGGTGGCAGCAGTATAGGTGCTTACATTCTGCTGATACTTTGCATACTTGTCCTGGAATTCATTCATCATTTCCTGATAGGACTCCTGAGCATTTTTCTGAGACTCCTGGATGGTAGCACGTGCCTGGTCGGATTCGGGCATCAGCTGAACAAGCTCCTGGAAATTCACATGGGCGAACTTCTGGGCCGAAGCCGAAATACCAATCAACGAAACCACTGCAATCAATAGAATCTTTTTCATATCTAATCTTAATTAAAATTGTTGTCCGATAATAAAGTGGAACTGGCTGCCGCCGTTTTTGGCATCGTCAAATCCGTAGCCCCAGTCGATTCCGAGCAGACCAATCATCGGTAAGAAGATGCGCGCACCGACTCCAGCGCTGCGTTTGATCTGGAAAGGATTGAAATTTCTTATGTCCGACCAGCAGTTACCGCCCTCGAGGAAGGCAAGCACGAAAATCTGGCTGGAAGGCTGCATAATGACCGGATAACGTAATTCTACCGTGAATTTGTCGTAGACGTTACCGGCATAGGCGCTGCCGTTGGAATTGTATGTGGTCGCTTCCACAGGGGTAAGCGAATAGTTCTCGTAACCGCGGAGAGGGATGATATCGGAACCGTAGGTGCTGTAGCCCGACATACCGTCGCCACCGACGAGGAAGCCCTCGAACGGGGAGTAACCCCACTTACGGTTGTAGGAACCGAGATATCCGAACTGGGCCCTGGTCATGAGCACCAGGTCTCCCACGAGCTTGGTATAGCTGGCTGCGGAGAATTTCCACTTATGGTACTCGATCCAGCGGAAACGGTGGTCGGAATCCCAATCATCATAGTCGATGTCCTTCCAGCTGTTCACGGCAATCTTGTTTCCCTGGGCATCGTAAGTGTGCTTGCGGAAGAGGGAATAAGGAGGAGTGAGCTGCAGGCTGAGGGACACGTCGGAACCCTGGCGGGGATAAATCTGCTGGTCCGTGGAATTACGGTTCAAGGTTACCGAATAGCTCAGGTTGTGGGACAGACCGTCGTCGAAGAAGAAATATCCGGAATACCAGTTGGTAAGCTCGTAAGTCTGCCAGCTGAGGCCGTTGTAGAGCACGAAATAGTTGTCGGGCCATTTCAGACGGTTACCCAACGAGGCCGAGAAACCATAGACTTCCATCATCCTGTCGTGGCTGAGAATCTGCAGATAGGTGTTGGAGTTGGTCTGACGGGTATAGTAGGCAGAGATACTGAGCGAGGTGGGTTTCTTTCCGAAGAGCCAGGGCTCGGTGAAACTTGCAGAGAAAGCGGTATAATAAGTACCGTTAGTCTGGAAGCGTAAGGAAAGGTTCTGGGCATCTCCCAGAGGTACCGGCCTCCATGCGCTCTTGTCGAACATGCGATGGGTGGAGAAGTTGTTGAACGCCAAGCCGGCGGTGGCAACGAAAGTGCGGCCGCCCCAACCACCGGAGAATTCCACCTGGCTGGAAGGCTTTTCGGTAACGTTGTAAACTATATCTACCGTATTGTTGTTCTCGTTCGGAATCATGGAATGACCTTCCTGACTCATGATCGACTCCTGGTCGAACTGGCCGAGGGTTGCGATCTCACGTATGGAACGCTCGAAATCGCTCTGGCTGAAAAGATATCCCGGACGGGTGAATACCTGGCGGCGGACCACCTTTTCGCTGGTAAGGTTGTTCCCGTTGATTATAATGTTGTTGAGAGTTGCCTGCTTCCCTTCGGAAATACGCATCTCCACATCCACGGAGTCATTCTGGATATTGGTCTCGACGGGATTGATGTTGATGAAGAGGTAGCCGTTGTCGCGGTAGAGCTTGGAAACGTCATATTCATTCTGCTTTCCGCCGCCGCGCAGCCTCTTTTCCATGGTCACTACGTCGTACACGTCACCGGACTTGATGGCGAGTATCTCGTTAAGCTGGTCGGAATGATAGACGGAGTTGCCGGTCCAGCTGATGTTGCGGAAGTAGTACTTATCCCCCTCATCTACCGTAATGTCGATTCCCAGGCGTCCGGGTTCTATGGTATAGATGGAATCCTTGACTATTCGGGCATCGCGGAAGCCGGCCTCGTTGAAAGCGCTGATCAGCGTCTTCTTGTCGTTGGGATATTCCTTGGGGTCGAATTTCTTGCTGTGGAAGAAGTTGTAGAACTTGCGGGACTTGGTCTTCTTCATGCTCCTTGCAAGCTTGTACTCCTTGACATGGTCGTTGCCTACGAAGTGGATGTCCTGCACTTTAACCTTAATGCCTCTGTCCACCGCAAAGTTCACCTGGATGGCCTTCTTGACCACGGAGTCCTTCTTGACCTGGGCCTCGACCTTGCAGTCCAGGAAACCCTTTTCGGCATAATACTTCTTGATGATATCGGAGGCAGTCTTCTCCACATAATCGGAGAATTCCCCGCCTCGACGGAGATTCAGACGCTCCTGAAGATCCTTCTTCTCGCCAGATTTCACTCCGCTGAACGACCATCTGGATACCCTGGGCCTTTCCACGATGACGATTTTGAGGTAGGCCGAATCGCGGGCGGCGCTGAGATGGTCGATCTCGAGGGATACGTCCTCGAAATAGCGCTGCAGCCAGAGGCGGCGCACTATACCGGACAAATCCTCGCTGGGGACGGTAATCTCCATTCCCTTCTGCAGACCGGTCAGCGAAATAATCTGCTGCTCGCTGAAATAATTATTGCCTTCGACGCTCACTCCGCCCACAAGATATTTGGTGGGATGAGCGTAATCTACCTCGACGCCACCCTCCTGGGCAAAGGACAAAAGTCCCTGGATCAACAATGCCGAAAGGGCGAGTATCTTTCTGATCTTCATTCTTACTTTACTTTTCCATAACGCCTGTCCCTCGATGCAAACTCCTCGAGAGCGGCCCGGAGGCTATCCTTTCTAAAATCAGGCCAAAGTGTTTCCGTGAAAACAAATTCGCTGTACGCGGCTTGCCACAGCAGATAATTGCTGATCCGCTTCTCGCCGGAGGTGCGGATAATCAAATCCGGATCCGGGAACCCTGCGGTCACGAGATAGGGTTCTATGCTGTCGCCACCCTCCGCTGCCATGCGGTCGGCGGCCTGCTGTATGTCCCATTTGCCACTGTAACTCACGAAAACTATCATCGTAAGCCCGGTGTTGCGGGAGGTCTGCTCCTCGAGATGGGAAACGGCCTCGTTCAGCGCCGGAGCAAGCCTTGCACGATTGCCCAGCACCACGAAGCGTACGTTGTTCCGCATCATTGTCTCGTACTCCCCTGCCACCGCCTTGAACATCAACTTCATCAGGGCATCCACCTCTTCCTGGGGGCGGCCCCAGTTCTCTTCCGAGAAGGCGAATAGCGAGAGATAGGGAATCCCCCACTCCGCACAGGCCTCGGTGATTACCCGGACGCTCTCTATACCCTCGGCATGGCCGAAGGCGCGCTCTTTGCCGCGTTCCTTGGCCCACCGTCCGTTGCCGTCCATTATTATGGAAATATGTTTCGGGAGTTTCTCAGGAAGTTGCATATCATTCAACGGTATTACGGACATCCTGTCCCCAGAAGAAACGGCTCTTCAGGGCATCGATGAAGTTCGACTTTCCAAGACTGACCCTCTTCAGCGGGAAAGGGGCGCTGCTAAGCTTGATAGCCGTGCTGCAAGGGATGGAATAGCTGCGGTTGTCCAGGCTCAATATCATCTTCCCGCTGCGGGAGTTTCCGCGGAGTTCCACCACAGTGCTTCCGGGCACCACCATAGGGCGCAGATTCAGGTTGTGGGGAGCCACGGGGGTAATAACCCTGACATGGGTCTCGGGTATGCAGATGGGGCCGCCGGCACTCAGGTTATAGGCAGTGGAACCCTGTCCGGTAGCTACCAGCAGGCCGTCGGCCCAGTAGGTGGGAAGCTTGTTCCCATCCAGGACCACGTCCACCCCGAGCATTGCAGGGGTATCCCTGTGCAATCCAAGTTCATTCACCGCGTAAGGCCAGAAATCGGGAATTTCAACTCCCTCGCAGCTGACTTGCAGCATATCCAGCTCTTCCACGGTCCAGCTCCCGGAAAGTATGGCATCGGCCACGTCCCCTGCGGAATTCGCGGCAAGGAAACCCATACGGCCGAAGTTTACACCAAGTATGGGGAGGCCGGCCTCGCACACACGGTGAGCAGCACTGAGGAAGGTTCCGTCACCGCCGAAGCTCAGCACCATGGCTGTTTCCGGCTGCACGCATTCGCGGCATCGGATTTCATACAATTCGATACCGGCTCCACCCAGACGGGCGAGCAGATCGTCGATACGGCGATCCCCTCTGAGAGCAGGTTTCTTGATATAATATCCGATTTTCATTCTAAGCTTACAAAAGTAATCAATTCTTTACGATTTTCCGAGCTTTTTACTACTTTTGTGTCACGATGACCAAGTTAAGCGTAAACATAAACAAGATAGCCACGCTGCGCAATGCGCGCGGCGCCAACATGCCCGACGTGACGGCTGCGGCACTGAACTGCGAAAAGTTCGGAGCACAGGGTATTACTGTGCATCCCCGTCCCGATGAAAGGCATATCAGATACAGCGACGTAAGGGCTATACGTCCTCTGCTCAAGACCGAGTTCAACATAGAAGGCAATCCCTGTCCGGAGTCATTCCGGGAACTTGTGCTGGAAGTGGTTCCCGACCAGGTCACCTTGGTACCGGACGCCACGGACGCCATCACTTCCAATGCAGGATGGAACACCGTGGCCAACCGTGACTTCCTCACTGAAATGTGCCAGCTCTTCCACAGCAAAGGCATCAGGGTATCCATCTTCATAGATCCCGTGCCGGAGATGGCCATTGCGGCCAAAGCTTGCGGCGCAGACCGCGTGGAACTTTACACGGAGGGCTATGCTGCCAAGTACCCGGCTGGAGCCGAAGCTGCAATCGCGCCCTATCTGCGCACCGCACAGGCAGCCCGTGAGGCAGGCCTGGGCCTGAATGCCGGGCACGACCTCAACCTGGAGAATCTGGCCTATTTCGTCAAGACCATTCCCTGGACCGACGAAGTCTCCATCGGCCATGCAATCATCTGCGATGCCATCTATATGGGCCTCGAAAAAACCATCAAAGAGTACTTGGCACGGATTTAGAATAAAATGCCTATCTTTGTAAGTTACATCTCGCGAGAAAACAACTAAAGAATAGTATATGAAAAAAATTGCTCTCATCCTCAGCGCCGCAGGTATGATCCTGATGGCTGTCTCTTGCAAAACCGGCGATAAGGCTGCGGCTGCTACCGAAGGTAGTGCCGTTGCAGAAGGCCCCGCAGCCGGCGCAATCGTTTATTTCAACCTTGACCGCGTGCTCGACGAATACGACATGGCTAACGATCTCCGTTCCGTAGTCGAGACCAAGGTCGGCAGCATCCAGCAGGAAATCAACCGTCGTGGTTCCAAACTTGAGAAAGATGTCAAGTCTTTCCAGGACAAGATCGACAAAGGTCTGCTCACCCGCAGCGTAGCGGAAGTCCAGGGCCAGAAACTCCAGGAACAGCAGAACAACTTCCAGCAGTATGCAACCCAGAAGCAGCAGGAGATGGCAGAAGAGCAGCAGGTGATGCTTAACCAGATAGCCGATGCCATCAAGACCTTCCTCGATGAGTACAACGCAGAGAAGAAGTATGCAATGATCATCAGCACCCAGGGTGCCGTCCTTCCCGCTCCTGTGGCATGCGCCGATCCCGAGCTCGATATCACCGACGATATCCTCGAAGGCCTCAATGCTGCTTATGTAAAGACCAAGGCCAAAGAGACCAAGTAATTTGAAAACAGCCATTCTGTCCGCGTTCCACCCCCTTCGTGGAGGTATCGCCCAGTTCAATGGAAATCTTTATCTTGAGCTGGGAAAGAAGTCGGATGTGAAGGCATATAATTATTCCCGGCAATATCCGGGATTCCTCTTCCCCGGCAAGACACAGTACGTGTCGGCCGGGGATGATTCTTTTCCCATAGAATCCGAGGCCGTGCTGGACACGGCAAATCCTTTCAACTGGCCTTGTGCAGCCAGGAAGATACGTGCTTGGGAACCGGACATACTTCTGATGCGCTATGTGATGCCGTATTTCGCCCCTTCGCTGGGGAGCGTGGCCAGGATGATGAAGAAGTCCTGCAAGCGCATAGCCATAGCGGACAACATCATCCCCCACGAAAGGCATATCATAGACAAGCCCTTCACCAAGTACTTCCTGAACAGCCTGGACGGATGCGTAACCCTCTGCGACGCGGTTGCAGACGACCTGCGCAAATGGGCCCCCGGGCTCCCATCCAAGGTCATCTTCCATCCCCTCTACTCACATTTCGGGGAGAAGCTCCCCAGGGAGGAAGCAGAGCGTATCCTCGGCCTGGAACCGGGCAAGAAGAATCTGCTATTCTTCGGGCTGATACGCGAATACAAGGGCCTGGACATACTTCTGGAGGCCTTCGACAGCCTTACTGACGATTATCAGCTGATAATAGCCGGGGAGTGCTATGGGTCCTTCGACAAATATCAGGCGGCCATAGATGCATCTCCCGCCAAGGAGCGCATCCACGTTTTCCGCCACTATATTGACGATGCCGACGTCAAACTTTATTTTTCCGCAGCTGACCTGACGGTACTTCCCTACCGCAGCGCTACCCAGAGCGGAGTCAGTTCGGCCTCCTACCATTTCGACGTTCCCATGGTGGTCACGGCAGTAGGCGGACTGAAAGAAACTATAGGCGACACAGGCACGGGACTTGTTGCAGATACTGCCGACCCCGCGGCCGTAGCCGCCAGGATCAACGAATTTTTCGGAAGCGAGGAGGTAAAGCGCAAGTGCATAGAAAGCATAGCACGCGAACGCCGGCGCCTGAGCTGGAGCAGCTTCTCGGAAGAATTACTTAACTTTGCAGCTGACTTATGAAAACGAGACTGATTACTGCCATACTACTGGTCCTCACTGCCGGCGCGTTCAGCGCAGCGGCCCAGGACTATCAGGTTCCACCGGTAAAGATTTCACAGGACAAGGTACGTGTGAACGGAAAGAGCTATTACGCCCACGTGGTTACCGAGAAGCAGACTCTGTTCTCCATAAGCAAGGCCTATAACGTGAGCCTGCAGGACATCTACGATGCCAACAAGAACCTGGATCTGGAGAATGCCGGGCTCAAGACCGGCCAGGTGATATTCATCCCCACCCAGCCTTCCGCTCCGGCCGCTTCCACTGCCGTCGAAAACACTGAAGAAGCAGCCAAAGAGGCGCCCGCAGTCTCTCCCGCGGCCCAGACCCCCGCTCCGGCAAAAGAGAAGGAATCTTCCGCCCTGGAGCGCTGGCTTTACCCCGGCAAGTTCAAGACCGCCAAGCCTGCGGAGCCTGAGCAGCCGGCAATGCCTGCGGACAGCGTAATAACAGCGGAGCCGGCAGATACCATCCCGGCCTTCGAACTGGACATTCCCGAGAGAATCAAAGTCGCGGTGGTCCTGCCTTATACCAGCAGCCGTCTTTCCGACAACACCGTGGACTTCTATTCCGGAGTCCTGCTGGCAGCCCGCGACCTGGGCAAATCCGGACTGGCGGTCGATATCGATGCCATCGACATCAAAGACAGCTCCTCCCTCAGCAAATCCTCCTTCAAGGAGCACGACATAATCATTGGTCCCATCACCTCGAAGGCCATGCAGGTGTTGCTGGACAAATGCCCCAGAGGCAAGATGATAATCTCTCCGCTGGACCCCCAGGCTTACGTGCTGAGCGCCGACCAGCCTTCCATCCAGGCCCCTACTCCCACTGCCACCCAGAATCAGGACATAGTCCACTGGGCCCTGCAGGATATGGCCCACGGGGACAGTCTGGTGCTCATCACATCCAAGGGTGCTCCCCTTTCGGAAGGTTCCAAGAGCATAGTGGATGAGCTCAAGGCCTCCGGAGCAAGATATCACACTATCAGCTACGGCATACTTGAAGGGCTTTCAATCCAGGATTCCTTCGAAGCCCATTGCAGCGCCAACGGAGTCACCCGCTACATCATTGCCGCGGACGACGAATCCTTCGTGAACGATGCGGTCCGAAATGTGAACCTGATGCTCTTCAAGAAGCACAATGTAGCCCTATACGCTCCTTCGCGCATACGTTCTTTCAATATGATCGAGACCGAATACCTGCACAGCGTGAATACCCACATAAGTGCAGCCTACTTCACCGATTTCAACGACAAGAACGTCAGCAATTTCATAATGGCCTACAGGGCTCTCTTCAATGTAGAGCCCAACCAGTTCGCCTTCCACGGCTACGACACCATGCACTACTTCCTGAACATCTGCCGCACCTACGGCCGCCATTGGCCCAAGGTACTGCAGGATTACGGCGAGCATGGGTTGCAGACCGATTTCCGCTTCGTACGCGAAGATGGAGCCGAAGGTTTCGTGAACACGGCTGTCCGCAGGGTAATCTACACCCCGGATTTCCAGATTAAACTACAGTAGAAACTACGCCAGCAAAGTGCGGGCGTTTGCAATTGCCTCAGGGGTGATGCGTTCACCGCTGAGCAGGCGCGCTATTTCCTGGACGCGCTCTTCGTCACCGAGCCGGCGCATGCTGGACACGGAACCATCCCCGGAAACGCTTTTCTCCACCACGAAATGGGCGGAACCCTTGGCAGCGACCTGAGGCAGATGGGTTATGGCCAGCACCTGCATATTCTCTCCCATCTTGCATATCATCTGTCCCATCTTGTCGGCAGCGCTGCCGGAAACGCCGGTGTCTATCTCGTCGAAGATCATCGTGGGCATGCCAGTATAGCGGGCCATCAAAGCCTTGAGGCTTAGCATTATACGGGAGATTTCGCCGCCTGAGGCGCAGCGGCTGACATCGGCAGGATTGCTGCCTGTGGCCGAGAATTTGAACAGGACCGCATCCCTTCCCGAGGCCGACGGGGCGAGCTCCGAAAGTTCCACCGCGAATACGGCGCGGTCCAGTTCGAGAAATCTCAGCGATTCCTGAATGCCTGCCGCAAGACCGGGAGCGGCCTTGGCGCGGGAGGCGTGTATCTTGTCGCAGAGTGCGGAATGCTCCTTCTTGGCGGCCGCTATCTGCTTTTCGATGCCCGCAGCCTTTTCTTCCAGGGACGTGGAATCGAAAAGGGCCTCGGCATAGCGTTCGCGGGCTTCGATCAGTTCGGCAACATTGGCGCAGCCATGCTTCTGCATAAGTCCGTAAAGCTCTCCCATGCGGTCCTCCACCTGTTCCAGGCGTTCCTGGGAAAGGGAGATACGGGAGTCAAGTTCGGATATGCTCTGGGCTATGTCGGAAATTTCTATTCTGGAAGAATGCAGCCTCTCCGAAAGGGAAGATGTGTCCGGGATAAGATCGGAAAGCTTCCCAAGCAGGCGTTCAGCCTCCTTGAGGGCCACCTCTATGCTCATGGATTCTTCCGGTTCCAGCAAGGCGGATGCAGCCGCGAAAGTCTCCTTGATGGACTCGGCATTGGCTAGCTGCTTCTGTTCTGCATCCAGCTCCTCCAGTTCGCCATCCCTCAGATGGGCGTCGTCCAGCTGCTTGAAGCGGGCGGAATTGTATTCCTTGTCGGCCTGGAGGCGGGAAAGACGGGCGCGGACTTCTTCCAGATCCTTAGTTTCACTCTGGATGACATTCCAGATACGGTGGCATTCTTCCACTTCAGCAGCACAGCCAGCATAATGGTCCAGCACGCTCATCTGGAAGCGGCGGTCCGCAAGCTGCAGGCTCTGATGCTGGGAATGGATATCCACCAGCGAAGAAGCTATCTCCTGCAACAACTGCACGTTCACCGGAGAATCATTTATGAAGGCCCTGCTGCGTCCGCTGGAGTTCAGTACGCGGCGGATGAGAAGATTGCCCTCCTCCCATTCCACCTCCGCTTCTTCCAGTATGGGACGCAAGGCGGCGGGGGCGGAGAAGTCCCCTTCCACTATGCAATTCTGCGCCCCGGCGGATATCAGGCTGGCATCGCCCTTCGCGCCCATAAGCAGCGAAAGGGCCCCCAGCAGTATGCTCTTACCGGCGCCGGTCTGCCCCGTAATAATGCCGAGACCCTCCGGAAGAGAAATATCCAGAGAGTCTATCAGCACGTAATTCTCTATGTGAAGCGAACGCAGCACGGTGCTACTCCTCGCTCTTTGCAGTACGGAAGTAAATTTCCCCTTCTTCGAATTCGGAAATAGCTACGAGGTCCGGTTTGGGCTGACGCTCATAGTACTTCGAAATCTCGATCTGCTCCTTGTTCTCGAAAACTTCTTCCTTGGTGGCATCGCGCTCGCCGCGGAAATCCTCAAGCTTCTTGTTGAGTTCCTTCTTTTCTGCAAGGGCTATCTGGTTTGCTCTCTTGGAGAGGATGACTACAGTCTCGTAAATGTTGCCCGTAGGCTCGGCCAGGTTCTTGATATCCCTGGTAATGGTGTTTGTAGGTATTTTCTTTTCCATACTACTTATACATTCCGCCGGATGCGGAAAGTTTCAAATTTTTGCTTTAGCTTTTTTATAAAGATTCTCCAGATTCTTGCAACGGGGAGAATCGGGGTATTCGCCCACGAAGTTCAGATAATCGTCCACGAATACCATGTAGCGTTCTTTCTGCTTCTGAGGCACGCTCAGGAAGGCATATTTGTAGGACGACATGGCGGTGTAGAAGAGGATGTCCTCGCGGTAGATATTGTCGGAATCCTCCTTCAGCACGTTGCGGAAGGCTACCCTGGCGGCCTTGTAATCCTCCATCTTGTAGTAGATGTAGGCATTTTCATAGGCCTTCTTGTCCAACCTTTCGTTAAGGTCCTCAAGCATCCTCGTGCAAACCGCGCCATGGAGGGATGCGGGGTACTTCATCTTGTACTCGTTGATGGCTACTATGGCCGCATAGGTCGGGGTCTGGTCCAGCTCCCAGCGATAGGTGCTCTTGTAGAGGCAGTCCAGGCGCAGGAACTCCGCATTCTCGGAGAAGGGGCTGCGGGGGAACTTGTCCACGAAGGACTTGAAATTGGCCTCGGCCGTATAGTAATCTTTGAAGCGGTAATTGCTGAGTGCCCAGTAGAACTGCACCGTGTCGTCCTGAGGAGTACCGTTCACAAGGATCGACATGCTTTCGAACATGTCGGCGGCCTTGCGGTACTTACCCTGGTTGAACAATTCGAAGGCCGCTTTGTACTTGGCCTCGACATCGTTTCCGGAGAGGAGCTGTTCATACTGACTCTTGCAGGCAGGCAGCATCATTACCAAGGCTGCTGCCACAAGGATGAATCTTGAAAACTTCATTTCTTCAAATATTTTTCTGCATCAAGTGCGGCGCGGCATCCTGAAGCCGCTGCCGTAATGGCCTGGCGATAGTGGGGATCCTGCACGTCGCCTGCTGCGAACACTGCTTCCACATTGGTGTGCGAAGAAGCGCCGGAAGTCACTATGTAGCCGTTTTCGTCGGTCTTCACCCACTCTTTCACGAAGTCGGAGTTGGGATGATGGCCGATCGCAAGGAAAAAGCCATCTACAGCTATATCAAAAACCTCGCCATCCTTACGCTCGATGCGTACGCCGGTCACTCCTGCCTCGTCCCCGAGGACCTCACGGGTGTTGCAATTCCAGAGGATCTCGATGTTGGGGGTTTCCTTAACCCTCTTCTGCATTGCCTCGGAGGCACGGAACACATCCCTGCGGACTATCATATAGACCTTGCGGCAGAGCCCGGCAAGGTAGGTAGCTTCTTCGCAGGCAGTGTCTCCCCCGCCGACCACGGCAACGTCCTTCTTGCGGTAGAAGAAACCGTCGCAGGTAGCGCAGGCGGACACGCCCATGCCGCGGTACTTCCTTTCGGAGGGAAGGCCGAGATATTTGGCGGTGGCTCCGGTGGCGATGATCACGGCATCTGCCTCGATAGCGGGTGCTCCGTCGATCTCGAAAGCGAAGGGGCGCTTGCCTAGGTCGGCCTTGGTGACGATTCCGCGGCGGATGTCGGTGCCCACGTTCACGGCCTGCTCACGCATGGCGCCGGTGAGGCTGATGGAATCAATACCCTTGGCAAAGCCGGGATAATTCTCCACCAAAGTTGTGGTGGTAAGCTGTCCGCCGGGTTCGGGTCCTTCATACAGAACGGGCTCCAGACCGGCCCTGGAAGCATAGATTCCGGCAGTGTATCCTGCAGGGCCGCCTCCTATGATGAGAAGTTTTACTTTTTCCATTTCGATAGAGATAATTCTCACAAATATACGTAATAATTTTATTATCTTTGGCCTATTATGAGACGATCTCACTCTGCGCCGGACATGGAGTCTTTCCGCTCCATCCTCAAGTCTAAAGGGCTGAAAGCAACCCCGCAGAGGCTGGCCGTACACGAGGCCATGCTGAGCCTCGGACACGCCTGCGCGGACATGGTCTGCGAGCAGATACGCAAGAGCGGAAATGCCTGCGTGACGGTGGCGAGCGTTTACAACATCCTTTCCGGGCTCAGCACCATAGGCATCTACCGCCGCATCCCTACCATCGACAACAGAGTGTGGTACGACGTCCTCACCCGTCCGCACCTCCACATCTATGACCGCAAACGGAACGAAATCAAAGATCTTTCAGACGAGGATTTCGCCTCCGTAGCCACCGCGTATTTCAAGGAGCATTCTCCAAAGGGATACAAAGTGGACGAAATAGACATACAGCTGGTATGTCACCGAAGCCGAAACTCTAAAAAACTTTGAATATGAAACTCGTCAACCTCGGAGAAAACCATTCGCTGCTCAATTCCTACATTGCAGGAATAAGGGACAAAGTCGTCCAGAAAGACAGGATGCGCTTCCGCACCAACCTTCACAGGATAGGCGAGATCTTCGCTTACGAAATCAGCAAGACCCTCGACTACAGCACCAAGGACGTGCGCACCCCGCTCGGCACGGCAGCGGTCGATACCTTCGACAACAAAGTGGTGATAGCCAGCATACTGCGCGCAGGACTCCCCCTGCACGAAGGCATGCTTTCCTTCTTCGAGAATGCCGACAACGCCTTCCTGGCGGCCTACCGCAAATACGACGCGGCGGACAAGTTCCATATAAATACCGAATATTGCACCTCCCCCGAACTTAGCGGGAAGACCCTGATACTTGCCGACACCCTGGTTGCCACTGGCTCATCCATAATGCTGGCCTATGAGCGTCTGGTAGAAGACGGAGGCGAGCCGGATTACACCCACATCGTTTGCCCCATCGTCAGTGCCGATGCCGTCGTGGCCCTGAAGAAGGCCCTGCCCTCGAAGGCGACTCTCTGGACCGCGGGCATAGACGAAGAGCTCACTAGCCATTGCTTCGTGGTTCCCGGCCTGGGCGATGCAGGCGATCTTGCTTTCGGTGAAAAGGTCTAGACTATAATTCCTTTCTCCAGCGGGCCAGGGGAATTCCCAGCTGTCCGCGATACTTGGCTATAGTACGGCGCGCCACCTTGTAGCCGCGCTTCTCCATTTCAGTTACAAGCTGCTCATCCGTGAGCGGCTTTTTCTTGTCTTCGGCATCCACGCAGTCCATGAGGGCCTTCTTGAGTTCCCTGGTGGATACCTCCTCCCCTTCCTTGTTCTCCATGCCTTCGGAGAAGAAGTATTTCAGGGGGAAGATTCCGAAATGGGTTTCGATGTACTTGCTGTTCACCACGCGGGAGATGGTGGAGATGTCGAAGCCCGTTTTCTCCGCGATATCCTTCAGCACCATTGGCTTCAGATTGCTGTCGTCTCCGTCCAGAAAGTACTCGCGCTGGAAGTCCAAGATGGCCTGCATAGTGCGCTGGAGTGTGTTCTGGCGCTGCTTAAGGGCTTCTATGAACCATTTTGCGGAATCTATCTTCTGGCGGATGAATACGGCGGCTTCCTTCTGGGCGCGGTCCCCAGAGCCCTTGGCTCCGCTAACCATATCGGCATATTTGCGGTTCACCCGGAGTTCCGGGATGTTGAACCTGGGCATGGAGAAGGACAGGTCCCCATCGTGCTCTTCCAGCACGAAGTCCGGCACTATCTGCTGGGCCTGCTCGGCATAGCTGTCGTCCAGCTGCCCTCCCGGAGCGGGATTCAGGCGGCTGATGCAGGCGATGGCGGCCTTGAGCCTTTTTTCATCGAGGCTGAGCCGGGACATTACCTTGTTGAAGTGGCGGTTGGTGAATTCCTGGAACTGTTCGTTCAAAATGCGGTAGGCATCCCGGACTTCTTCGGTCTGGGTACGGAGCTTCAGCTGTATCAGCAAGCATTCCTTGAGGTCACGGGCACCCACCCCTGCAGGATCGAACTCCTGCACTATCCTGAGCATCCTCTCTACTTCGGCCTCACTGACTTCCATTCCGGCGCGGAAGGCCATGTCGTCCACCAGGGACTCTATGTCGCGCCGCAGATATCCGTCGGAATCCAGGCTGCCTATTATGAAAGCGCCGATCTGGTAACTCTTCTCGTCCAGATTCCTGTAGCCCAACTGTTCCATCAGGCTTTCGGTGAAACTCTCGCGGACCGAGAAGGTATTGTATTCGGGCCTGGGATCCTTGCCCCAGTTGTTTATCCTTGTCTTGTAGGAAGGGATGTCGCCGTCGTCCTTGATTTCGTCGATGGAGATGTCCTTGGGATCGTCGGAATCGTCGCGGCGCTCGTCGGGACCGTCGTCCAGCACGGGATTCTCCTCAAGCTCGGAACGTATCTTCTGCTCCAGCTCCTGGACCGGCAGCTCGATGAGCTTGATGGTCTGGATCTGCAGCGGAGAAAGACGTTGTGTCTGCTTGAGTTCGAGTCCCTGCTTCTGCATACTAGTTCACTTTCTTCAGAACCTTGAGCGTATCTACCCTATAGGCGCTCCGGTTCTCCACGGCCGGATATTTGAAACGCTCCTG
>JAILMV010000092.1 GCA_024692185.1 Bacteroidales bacterium
AGTACTCCGGGCGGCGGCGGAACCCCTGGCGGGGGCGGTAGAAGCCGCTGATGAAACAAGTTTTCGTGCCCGTGCACGGAAATCAGAAAAAAGTTTCTATCTTTGCACGGTAGAACACTTTAACTAAGCACTGATGAACCACCGTACACTGGCAATGTTTCTAGCCTGCAGCACCATAATTACGGCCTGCAGCAACTCGGACAAATCATTGAAAGCTCTATACGAGGGCCTGCCTTTCTCCATGGAGGAAGTGCAGGCTCCTTCCATACCTGCCCGTAGCGTATGCCTGACGGATTTCGGCGGAGTGGGCGACGGAGTCAGCCTTAACACCCAGGCTTTTGCGGATGCAATCGATGCCCTGGTGAGCAAAGGAGGCGGCCGCCTGATGGTGCCTGCCGGAGTATGGCGCACCGGCCCCATAGGCCTGCAGAGCCATATAGAACTCAACGTGGATCGCAACGCCATCATAGTTTTCGATCCCGACCAGGACCTCTATCCTATAATCGACACCAATTTCGAGGGTCTTGACGTGCGCAGATGCCTCAGCCCCATCCACGCCGAGGGCGCAAGCGATATCGCCATAACCGGCGGGGGAGTTATCGACGGCAGCGGAGAATTCTGGCGTGAGGTCAAGCACCGCAAGGTTTCCGACGACCAGTGGAAGGTCGTTCTCAAGCGTGGCGGCCTGCTCAGCGAGGACGGCAGCGTATGGTATCCCGACGAGGGCTATGCCAAGGCCCGTGCCACTGCCGGCAGCCTGAACTATCCGGATCCTTCCCTCGACGAAGAGGAAATCAAGACCTTCCTCCGTCCGGTGATGGTCAGCCTGCGCAACTGCGAGCGCGTGCTGCTGGAGGATTGCAGCTTCCAGAACAGCCCCTGCTGGAATCTCCATCCGCTCTATTGCAAAGACCTGATAATCAAGAATATTACCGTGCGCAATCCCCACTACTCCGCCAATGGAGACGGCATCGACATAGATGCCTGCGAGAACGTGATAGTGGTAGGATCTTCCTTCGACGTGGGCGACGATGCCATCTGCATCAAGTCCGGAAAGGATGCCGACGGGCGCCGTCACGCACGCAAGTGCCGCAATCTGATAATCGACAACTGCACCGTATATCACGGCCACGGCGGATTCGTGGTGGGCAGCGAGATGTCCGGCGGCGTGGAGAACATCAAGGTCAGCAACTGTCGCTTCATGGGCACCGACGTGGGGCTGCGCTTCAAGAGCACCCGCGGCCGCGGAGGCCTGGTGAAGGATATCTGGTGCGAGAATATCTACATGAAAGATATAGTCACGTACGGAGTCATCTTCAATCTCTACTATGCGGGCGTGGCCGCCAGCGACATGAATGCCGACGGCAAGTCGGATATCCAGCCGGTGGACGAGACTACTCCCGAGATGCGCGACATCCACTTCTCCGGCATAGTCTGCGCAGGAGCCAAACAGGCTATCTTCATCAACGGCCTGCCCGAACTCCCCGTCAGCAACATCTCCTTCGCTAACAGCAACTTCACCGCTTCCAAGGGCGCAGAAGCCCATTTCGCGGAAAATATAACCTATGAAAACGTTATCGTCAATGGCAAAGAGCTTTAGATTCATCGTAGTCCTGACCGGACTCTGGCTGGTACTCTCCTCGTTCGGCGTCCACACCATGGGGGATTCCACTATGGCGGAAAAGGATCTCAAGGGCGGTACCAATCCCGAAAGAGGCTGGGGAATGATGTTCCAGAACTTCCTGGACGAGGGAGTCACGGTATATAACTACGCCCAGAATGGCCGCAGCACCAAGAGTTTCATCGACCTGGGCCTCTGGGACAAGGTCAAAGCCAACATCAAGCCCGGGGACTATGTGTTCATCCAGTTCGGGCACAATGATTCCAAGGCAGATGATCCCGCCCGCTATGCGGCTCCCTTCGGCGCCTATCAGGACAATCTCCGCCTCTTCGTGCGCACTGCCAAGGAGATGGGCGCGAAGCCCGTACTGCTGACTCCTGTGGCCCGCCGCTGGTTCAAGGAGAACGGCCTGGACCGCAACTGCCACGGGGATTATCCCTCCGCAATGAAGCAGGTGGCCCAGGAAGAGGATGTGCCTCTGCTGGACATCACCACCGCCACCCTCGACTGGCTCGAAGGCCTGGGGGACGAGGGCTCCAAGCCCTACTTCATGATCAGCACCGGCAAGAACGACAACACCCACACTGTGGCCTGCGGAGCCCGCAAGGTCACCGAAATAGTCTGCGGGAAGATACGCGAGCAGCTCCCCGAACTCGCGCAGCACCTGGTCAGCTACGACATTGTCGTATCTGCCGACGGCCATGGCGACTACATGACCGTGCAGGAGGCCATAAACGCCTGCCCGGACTACTCTCACGAGCGCATCACGCGCATCCGCATACGTGCGGGTATCTACAAGGAGATGGTCACCATCCCCCACAACAAGTTCCGCCTGCATATCAGCGGAGAAGGGGCCGACAAGACCATCATCACTTACGACAAGTACGCCCGCAAGCCCTGGCCTGTAGGCGGATTCAATATGGGAACCTCCGGCAGCGCCAGCGTCTATATCCATTCCAGCTATGTGACAATGGAGGATCTGACCATAGAGAACAGTGCGGGGGATGGTAAGGAGATAGCCCAGGCGGTGGCCCTGTTCACCGACGGGGACTTCCTCTTCTTCCACCGTTGCCGCCTGATAGGCAACCAGGATACTGTCTATACCTATGGCCGTTACGGGAAGGAAGGCGGAATCAAGCGCAACTACTTCCTGGACTGCTACATAGAGGGTACTACCGACTTCATCTTCGGGCCTTCGATCGCATATTTCGAGAACTGTACCATCCACAGTAAGAAGAACAGCTATGTGACCGCGGCCTCCACCCTTCCCGGGCAGAAGTACGGTTATGTGTTTGTCGGGTGTAAGCTGACGGCAGCCCCCGGCATAGACAAAGTTTATCTAGGCCGCCCCTGGGGAGCATATGCAAAGACCGTGTTCCTTGAGTGCGAGCTCGGGAGTCACATTGTGGCTGAAGGCTGGCACGACTGGGAAAAGCCCGGCAAGCCGGATACCAAGAAGAACTCCTATTATGCCGAATACAAGAACTTCGGACCCGGTGCCGCCGGCAAGAAGGATCGCGTGAAGTGGTCCCGTCAGCTTAGCGACAGGCAGGCTGCCGAGTACAGCTTCGAGAAGGTGATGTATCAGGAGCAGGATGGTATAAAATGGAATCCTCTCCCGGATGAGCGTAGCGGACAAAACACTGACTTTCAATAAGATATGGAAAGGTCTCTGGTGCGTTTGCACCAGAGGATAATACGTAAGTGTATGATGCTTAATAAGATAAGTGCAACGGCTGTTATGCTGCTACTGCTGCTTTCTTGCAGGCAGGAGCCGCTGTCGTTGCGGATGGTGCGTTCGGAGATGGGGCGTTGTCCTTCGGCGGCGGAACTTGACGGGATGGGGGGCAAGTTGAAGTGGAATTATACCACCGGTCTCGAACTTCTGTCATTCCTGGATGCAGCCAACCCCACCGCGACGGGCAAAGGGCCCGTCAGTGACCCACAAGGGGCCGACTGTACGGGCATTGCCCGTCCGGAGGCCTGCGCTGGGATAATCGAGTATGTCGATGGCTGGTATGATGCGATAATCCGTGAAGATGGGAGCGTGGGGGCGAATTATAAGAGGTCGAATTTCAATGTCGACCATATCTGCCCGGCAAGGACCTTGTTCAAACTCTACGACCTCACGGGAAAGGAGAAGTACCGCAAGGCTATCGACAGTATCTACGTACAGATATGCTCGCAGCCGCGTACGGAGGCGGGTGCTTTCTGGCACAAGAAGGTATATCCTTATCAGGTATGGCTGGATGGATTCTATATGGCCCAGCCTTTCTATGCCGAGTACAGTGCCAGGTGCATCGGGAGCCAGCACGAGAAATACGTGAATTTCGACGATATAGCCGACCAGTTCCGCGTTGCCTACAGCAAGTGCTACGACTATTCCACGGGCCTGCTGCGCCACGCCTGGGATGAGTCCTGCTCGATGTTCTGGGCAGATCCCTACACCGGTCAGTCCGCCCATTCGTGGGGCCGGGCCATGGGCTGGTATATGATGGCCCTGGTAGATGTGCTGGACTTCGTGCCGGAGGATCATCCTGCAAGGCCGGACCTCGTGGGCATACTCTGCACCCTGCTGGACGTGCTCCAGGACTTTGACGACCCTGCCAGCGGAATGTGGTACCAGGTGCTGGACTGCCCCGGGCGCGAGGGTAACTATCTGGAGGCTACCTGCTCCGCGATGTTCACCTACGTGTATCTGAAGGCCGTGGACAAGGGCTATGCCCCCCAGTACTCCAAATATGCCCGCAAACTCTACCGCAAGCTCGTGAAGAACTTTATCCGCGAGGAAGCCGACGGCAGCATCTCCCTCATACAGTGCTGCGCCGTGGCCGGCCTCGGCGGCAAGAACAATCGCAGCGGCGATTACGACTACTACATCAACGAAAAGATAACCATAAATGACCCTAAAGGCGTAGGCCCCTTCATCTGGGCTTCGCTCTATTATGAAAATAACTAGTAACATGAGATATCCTGGAATACTCTGCGCCATCCTGGCGGCAGCAGCAATGGTGGCCTGTGGAAAGGAAGAAGGCACTTCCGAAAGCGGTTCCCTTACCGCGCCCACGGGCGTAAAAATCAATACCCAGACCAACCATTCCGCAGTAATGCAGTGGGATAAGGTGGATGCGGCCGAGAAGTACGAATGGAAACTGGAAGAGGGCGGCAGCTCGGTCCAGGGCAGCATCACCAAGAACACCAACGCCATCATCGACAAGCTGAGCGAAGGGCATAGCTACGCCTTCTCCGTCCGTTCCCTGGCGGGGGAGAGCGTCTCCGATTGGTCATCTTCCGTTAGCATAGCGATTGCCGGAGGGGATGATCCCGACGATTCTGATGATCCCGATGATCCGGATACTCCTGCGTCCGACGAGATCTATGCCCAATTCGGCATTCCTTCCGTTGAGGAAGATGGCGTGGCCCGCGCATTCCCCGGTGCGGAAGGCGGCGGTATGTACACCACCGGCGGCCGCGGGGGCAAGGTCATCCACGTGACCACCCTTAGCGATTCGGGAGAGGGTTCGCTTCGCAGCGCCCTTGCCCAGAGCGGCGCCCGCATCATAGTATTCGACGTGGCCGGAATCATCGAACTCGCCTCCGATCTCAAGATATCCAAGGGCGACGTGACCATCGCCGGACAGACTGCTCCGGGAGATGGTATCTGCCTCAAGAATTACAGTGTCTATGTCGGCGCGGACAACGTGATAATCCGCTTCCTGCGCTTCCGCCTGGGCGACGAGGCCCCTTGGACGGAAGCCGAGATATCTGCCGGCAAGGCCGACAGCCAGGATGCCATCTGGGGCCGTTATCAGAGCAATATCATACTGGACCACTGCTCCATGAGCTGGAGCATCGACGAGACTGCATCCTTCTATGCCAATGCAAATATGACTATGCAGTGGTGCATGGTGGCCGAATCCATGAGCAGCTGTCGCCTGCACTCCAAGGGCGATCACGGCTACGGCGGCATCTGGGGCGGAAAGGACGCCAGCTTCCACCATAATCTGCTGGCCCATCATTCCAACCGTACCCCCCGCTTCGACCATCAGTATCTGTACGATGGCAACAACAAGTCCACCGATACCTACCGTGGAAACGTGGACTACCGTAACTGCGTGAACTATAATTATGGTTCCGGGAACGGTTGCTACGGCGGCGAGGGCGGCCACTTCAATCTGGTGAATAACTACTACAAGGCTGGCCCTTCCACTACCGCCAGGGCCTATTTCATGGAGGCAGACGGCGGATATAAGACTAAGGTTAACAATGTTGAAACCGAATTCCCCTACGAATGGGCCTATCTCTACCTTTCCGGAAACTATAATGCCGACTATCCTTCGGGCAACAGCAAATATCCTGTCGGAATCTATTGGAAGAAGGCTTACAGCGACTACAGCTTGAGCTATGACGGCCATGTGCTTACATTTGCCCTTAGCATCAAGGGTAAGGACAACGCCACGGCCTACACCACCACCCATTCTGCCCAGGATGCAATGACCAAGGTCTGCCAGTATTCCGGAGCCTCGCTCAAGCGCGATGCCGTGGATACCCGCATCGGTGCCGACGTGGCCGCGAAAACCGGAAAGATCGTCACCGATATGGCCTCCGTGCAGACGGCCTATGGAATCAAATGGCCTGATTATACGGCTACTTCGGAAGAACTTGCCAACGTAGTGGACAGCGATGGCGACGGTATGCCCGACTGGTTTGAGGACAAGTTCGGCCTCGACAAGAACAGCGCCTCCGACGGAGCACAGAAGTATCTCGACAAAAACAGACGTTATACCAATCTGGAGATGTACCTGCACTATCTTGTGAAGGATATAGTAGCTGCCCAGAATGAGGGCGGAAGCTATACTTCGCTATGATGAAGAATAAAATTTCCGTGCCCGTGCACGGAAATCTAAAAATAATTCATATCTTTGGTGCGTGATCGAAACCAACATCATTATTAATAACTTAAAAAAACCAATGAAAAGTTTAGCAACAAAACTCTTTGCTGCCCTTCTCTGCATTGGAATGAGCCTGTCTCTTTCGGCTCAGACCCTCAAGATTACCGGTGTGGTTACCGACGACCTCGGCGAACCTCTTACCGGTGCCGGAGTCTTCGTGCAAGGCACGACGATCGGAACTGTGACAGGTCTGGACGGAGACTATGAACTCGTAGTTCCAGCAGATGCAGCAAACCTTGTGTTCTCGTTCATCGGGCTCGCAGATCAGACAGTACAGATTGCCGGTCGTACCCGCATCGACGTACAGATGAAAGCTGACGCCACCTTCCTCGAGGAAGTCGTGGTCGTGGGTTATGCCACGGTTACCCGCCGCGACGTGGTGGGTTCCATTTCGTCAGTTAACTCCGAGGCCCTGAACCAGGTGCCTGTAGCATCCGTTACCGAGGCAATGGCCGGTAAGATGGCCGGTGTGCAGGTGACGACGACCGAAGGTAACCCCGACGCCGACATCAAGATCCGCGTCCGTGGTTCCGGTTCCATCACCCAGGACAGCTCTCCTCTCTACATCGTGGACGGATTCCCCATGGAAAGCATTTCCGACATCCCCGCCTCCGATATCCAGAGCATCGACGTCCTGAAGGATGCATTCTCCACGGCTATCTACGGTAGCCGCGGTGCAAACGGTGTTATCATCGTTACCACCAAGAGTGGTAAGGAAGGCAAGATTACCGTCAACTTCAATGCCTACGCGGGCGTGAAGAAGATGGCCAACAAGGATGCTTTCGTTCCCCAGAATGCCTACGACTTCGTGCGTACCCAGTATGAGTATGCCCTCGTCAAGGACAATGTGTCCAGCTTCTACAACTCCCGTTATGGCGTGTTCGACGATATGGACCTCTACAAGGGAATGGCTACCAACGATTGGATCGACCAGGTATTCGGCCGCACCGGCCACAACCTCTCGCACAACCTGAGCGTTTCCGGCGGTACCGACAAGATCAAGTGGACCGTGGGTTATGCGCATTTCGACGAGACTGCCATCATGGTCGGTTCCGATTACAGCCGTAACAACCTCAACTTCAAGAGCAGTATCAAGACTTCCAAGACGACCAGCGTGGACGTGAACATCCGTTATTCCAACGTGAAGGTCACCGGTTCCGGCGCCAATGGTATCAACGACAAGGGTTCTAACAGCCAAAGCCGTCTCAAGAATGCCATCGTCTATTCTCCCATCCCTGCCGAGTCCATCATGAGCGACACCGACGTGGAGGAAGATTACAACAGCTCCGTCAATCCTCTGATTGCAATCGCCGACAGCGATTCCCGTCAGAACCGTACCCAGTGGACCGTGAACGGTGCATTCCAGTGGAAGATCGCCAAGAACCTCAACCTCCGCATCGAGGGTGGTCTTGACGAGTATCGCCGCACCGACGACCGTTTCTACGGCCTCACCTCCTATTATGTACGCAACAACGCGGCAGCGGGCTACAACACCAATCCTTCCACTGACTACAAGGATGTCACCCGCCGCAAGATCCGCAACACCAACACCCTCAACTATGACTTCAAGGACATCCTTCCCGAGGCTCACAAGCTGAACGTGCTGGTAGGTACCGAATACATCATCAGCAAGTCCAACACCTTCAATTCCGTAATGGATGGTCTGCCGGACTTCTTCGATGCCCAGATGGCTTGGAACTTCATGTCTTCCGGCGAGGCTCCCAAAGCCATCATGAATACTTACGCCAACGACGACAAGATCCTTTCCTTCTTCTCCCGTTTCAGCTATTCCTTCGAAGACAAGTATCAGCTCTCCGCTACCATGCGTGCTGATGGTTCCTCGAAGTTCACCAAGGGCAACAAGTGGGGATACTTCCCTTCATTCGCAGCTTCCTGGAGAATCTCCGGTGAAGACTGGATGCAGGGAACCCGCACCTGGATGGACAACCTCAAGCTCCGTTACTCCTTCGGTACTGCAGGTAACAACAACATCCCTTCAGGTAAGACCGTCCAGGAATATGGATCCCGCCAGGGTAGTTTCGACTATATCAGTATGAGCAAGGTATGGTGGGGAGCAGGCTCCGACATGGCCAATCCGGACCTCAAGTGGGAGACCACCTATTCCCATAACATCGGTCTCGACTGGAGTTTCTTCAAGAGCCGTCTCTATGGCAGCCTCGAAGTTTACCAGGCCGATACCAAGGACCTCCTCATCTACTTCCCCGTGATCGGTTCCGGTTATAACAACCAGTACCGCAACCTCGGTTCCATCCGCAACCGCGGTATAGAGTTCTCCATCGGAGGCGCCCTGGTCCAGAAGAAGGACTTCGGCATCAACTTCGACGGCAACCTCTCCTTCAACCAGAACCGTGTCACCGACCTCGGCGGCATCGAGGAGATCACCGCGAATACGGAGATGTTCTCCACGGAAATCGGTTATGACTTCAAGGTTACCGAAGGCAGGCCTCTGGGCGATGTCTATGGCTATGTCAACGACGGTATGTATGCCATCGAGGACTTCAGCTACGATGCCACCACCGGTACCTGGACCCTTCTCGAAGGCATTCCTAACTGCTCCGATGTAAGTGGTTACAATATACTCCCCGGCTCCATGAAGTTCAAGGACGTCAGCGGCCCCGACGGAGTTGCAGATGGCGTGGTTGACACCTACGACATTACCTTGCTTGGCAATGTCCAGCCTCTGTTTACCGGCGGTTTCAGCCTCTCTTCCTACTGGAAGAACTGGGACTTCGCTGCCAACTTCACCTATTCCTATGGTAACAAGGTTTACAACGCCAACAAGGTGGACTTCTCCACCATCCGCGGCGTTGCCGGACAGAACGTGATCGAAACCATGAGTCCCGACAATCGTTGGACCAACGTCGATTGGACTACCGGAGAATTCATCACCGACCTCGCCGAACTTGCCAGTGTCAATGCCGGCAAGACCATGTGGGCACCTTACTACACCAAGCGTGTCTGCCAGTCCGTTGCCCTCGAAGATGCATCTTTCCTGCGTCTTGCGACCCTCACCCTCGGATATACCCTTCCCGAGGAGCTCACCCAGAAGATCAAGATGAACAAGATCCGCATCTATGCGACCGCCAACAACGTCTTCTGCCTCACTCCTTACACCGGATACGATCCCGAAGTGGATACCCGTACCAAGACTCCTCTGACTCCCAACGTCGACTATTCGGCCTATCCTAAGAGCCGTAGTTGGGTGGCTGGTATCAACATCACATTCTAACATAGGAGACAACGAATATGAAAAATTATATTTCCATCCTTGCCATCGCACTCCTTGCCGCTTCCTGCAGCATGTTCGATGATGCAATTGAGTCCCCTTCCAAATCGACCTATGCCGACGACGTGGTGTTCTCCAACTACACCCTTGCCGAGTACAGTATTTTTGGAATAGGAGAGATCGTGGGCCATACCAATTCTTATCGTGGCCGCGTGCACCTCTTCTACGGGATGAATACCGATATCGAGACCTACAGCTCGAATTCCGCTGCTGTCAAAGATGACGACCTCGCCGCTGCCGACGACCGTATCCGCATGAGCGAATACAACTCCACCCCCAGCGACAAGCAGCTGAATACTACCACCAATGCCTACAACGAAATCGTTGCCGGCATCGAGCGTGCCAATCTCTGCATCCAGGGTCTCCGCAAATATGCCGACCTTGAAGACAGGAATATGTCCTACCTGCTCGGCGAGGCTCTTACCTACCGTGCATTCTACTATTTCGAACTTATAAAGATGTGGGGCGAAGTTCCTCTCCGTACCGAGCCTGTGAGCAGCGCTACCATCTATCTGCAGAAGTCCGACCGCGACGATATCTACAAGGTCATCCTTGCAGATCTCGACGAAGCTGCCGAGCGCCTATACTGGCCCGGCGAGGCCGATCAGACCACCCGTGCCGACCGTATGAACAAGGCATTCGCAAAGGGCCTCTATGCCCGCGTAGCCCTGTCCGCAGCCGGTTGGGCCTGGCGTCCCGACGAGGGCGAAGTCGGTAAAGACAATCTCGGATCCTTGCGTCTTACCACCGATCCCGAGCTTTCCGCCGAAGTCCTCTTCCCCAAGGCTCTCAAGCACATCGACGACATCGTGGAGAGCGGCACTGCTTCCCTCGAATCTTCCTACGAGACCCTCTGGCGCAAGTTCAACAACTCCCAGCACATGAGCGGAACTCCCGAGGTCCTTTGGGTGATTCCTTTCAGCGACAGCCGCGGACGTTGGAACTACACCCACGCCTATCCTCACACCAAGGGCGGTCCCTGGATCACCAACGCATCGGCCCGTGGAGGCAGTTCCCTCCCTACAGCCAACCTCTGGTTCAAGTACGACAAGAACGACACCCGCCGCGACCTTACCGTCGTGAACATGCAGTGGAACGGCGAAACCCAGGCTTGGGAGCTCCGTGGAGCAGCCAACTACTGGTATTGGGGCAAGTATCGCTATGAATGGATGCTCGACAATCCTTACAATGGCGGTAACGACGACGGCGTGAAGCCCATCGTGATGCGCTACTCCGACGTTCTCCTCATGGGTGCCGAGCTTGCAGCCTGCACCAACGACCTGACCAAGGCCCAGAATTATCTCGGCGAGGTGCGCAACCGCGCAATGGCCGGCAATACCGCCAGCAAATACACCGCAGTCGGATCCCTCAGCCTCGGCAGTGCATCTACCGATATGAATGGCATGATCGCCGACCACGCAAACCAGAGCACCATCCTCGGAGCCATCTTCCAGGAGCGCGCCCTCGAGCTTGCAGGCGAGTTCGTGCGCAAGCAGGACCTCATCCGCTGGGGCCTCCTCAAGATCGCCCTCGACGAAGAGAAGGCCGACCTGGAGAGCCTTGCCAACATGACCGGCAACTATGCCGCATACGCAGCTTATGCCAAGGAATACACTACGGACGACAGTCGTACCTACAAGGCATATCCTCTCTACTGGCGTGAGAATCACGATGCCCAGAAGATAGAATTCTTCGGACTGGATGCCGACGAAATCGGCAAGACTCCTTCCGATTACAGCGCAGCCAATCCTAATGGATGGATCATCCAGGAGAAGTACATCAGTACCGAAGCTTTCCGTAACTCCACCCTCGGCAACTACACCTGGAACTATCTCTATCGCAATTCTTTCAACGATCCTTATCCGAGGTCCGTATGGCCTATGTACGCTCAGACCATGAGCGCCATGCAGGGAGCCCTCGTCAACGATTATGGATACCCTCAGCTCTAATAGATACCAGTTATGAAAAATATATTCAAATCAATACTTTGTGTGATCGGAGCTTCGCTGCTCTTCTCCTGCGAACAAAGCGTGGAGGTGCTCGACACTATCGATTACACCCGAGTACTTACCCCGACCACATTCAAGGCCGAGGTGGTGCCTGCTACCGGTACTGATGTGATCCTCACATGGCAGAAAATCAAGAATGCCGAGGGTTACGAGCTCGAAGTGTACAACTATGCAGACAGTACCCTCGTGGACGCCTTCTCCGTGGAAGCGGACGATATTCCCTACACCGTATACGGACTTAAGGTAGATGAATCCTTCTATGCCCGAGTCCGTGGCGTCAGTTCCGAACTGACCGCCTCCAACTGGGCATACCTGGAGAACAAATTCTCCACCTATCCCGTACGTGCATCGCTGAACCCCGTGGTTAGCACCCGTACTTCCTCCAGCATTTCCCTCAGCTGGGACGATGCTTCCGACAAGGCCGACCTTAGCAAGGTGGTCGTGGAACCCGTGCTTGCCAGCGAAACCGAGACTCCCGTCGAGGTTGAACTGACAGCCGACCAGATCAGCGCAGCGGCAGCTACCATCGACGGCCTCGATGCCGGACGTGAATACCGTTTCACCCTCGTGTTCGGAAAGGCCGGCAACCGCGGTTCCGTGACTGCCTTCACCCGCCCCAACATCGACGGTACTCCCACTACGATTACTTCGGCTGCAGCCCTGCTTTCGGCCATCGACAATCAGAGTGGTACCATCAAGCTCGTGCTCGACTACAGCGACACTCCCTACGAGGTCACGTCCTTATATCCCGATGCAACCAAGAAGTTCGCCACCGTGGTAGGCGACGTCTACATCTATGGTAATGCCACCGATGCGGGCAAGAAACCCACTGTTAAAGGTCTCGTATTCAATCTTAACAGCGGCGCTACCGTCCTCCATCTGGAAGACCTGGTGCTCGACGGAGACGGCGAAGGCTATATCATCAACAATATCTCTGCTGAAATGACGGCCATCGAAATCGTGAACAGCGAAATGACCGGCAGTTCCAAGGGTATCTACTCAGTGACAAGCAGCGGTTCTGCAACCAAGGCCCAGTCCTTCTTGATTGACGGCAGCTACTGCCACGACATCAATGCAGATGGTTCCGTGGGCGGTGACTTCATCGACATCCGTGCCGGTGAGGGAAGCAACATCACCATCCAGAACTCCACCTTCTATTCCTGCGCACGTACTTTCATCCGCGTGTCCGACAACGCAAAGAACCAGGGAGACATCCTGGTGCAGAACTGTACTTTCAACTATGTGACTGCAACTCCTTCGTCTTCCAACAACGCAGGTATCTTCCACGTCCGCGTGACCTCCGGTGTAACCAGCATCAAGGCCAACAACAACGTGTTCCTGAACGAGTACCACGACAACGAGGGCGAAACCGCCGACAAGGGCTGGGTGCGCATGTGCCGCAACTCCAGCGACTCCTATCGCGCCGTCTGCTCCGGTAACGTTTACTACAATGTGGGCGTTGCCTGGTGGACCACCGGTTCCGTGGCAACCAGTACTGATTCCATCGGCGATAAGGCCTTCGAGGAAATCGCAAAGACCGATGCCACCATCCTGGAAGAGGATCCTTGCGTGAACTCCGCGGCTGGCAAGCTCTATCTCAAGGGTACTGCCGGCGAGCAGATCAAGACCCTCAAGGCGGGTGACCCCCGCTGGTGGGATGCAGTTCAGCCCGTGGTAATCCGCGAGACCGAACTCACCGCTGTCGAAAGCGACTACACCTGGGACTTCACCGAGAAGACCATCTACGATACCGAAGAACTTACTGCCAATACCATCATCGGCAACGCACGTATCTACGCTACCTCCACCGTTCCTGCGAACGTTGTGATGAGCAAGGGTATCGACTTCTCTACCGCTGCTTCCGTAAGCCCCGAGGGAGTTCCCAGCTACTCTGCAGTAGAGATCCTGACCTCCGGATACGGTGCCGTCAAGGTGATGGGTACCAGCGAGGACGGCCTCGGCACTATCCAGGTGCTTGCAGGCGGTGACCGCTATCCCGTACTTGCCGACGGCGAAGAGCATACCATCCTGCTCGGCGACCTTTCCGGCGAGAACAGCATCTACGTGCTCGCCAACTCCGCCCTTACTCTCAAGACCGTTACCTGGACCAAGGACCTCACTGCCGACTCTACGGTAGAGACCCTTGCAACTCCTACCCTGACAGTAACTCCCAACAAGTTGGATGAGGGTACTGCCGAGGATGTGGTAATAGCCTGGAAGTCTGTCACCAACGCAGCAGACTATGTCCTGACCTTCAACGGTGTCGAAACAGTCCTTAGCGAAACCAGCTACACCGTGGCCGCTGCCGACGTTGCAGCCCTCGCGGTCGGAGAGTATCCTGTTACTGTAAAAGCCCGTCCGGTAAGCACTTCTTCCAAGTATGTGGAATCCGCCGTGGCAGAAGAAAAGCTCACCATCAAGGCGGTCGTAGTGGGAGATCAGGAAGTTACTCTTACCTGGGACTTCACTGCCGACAACTTCTCCGGCACCTGCGCTGTGAATAAGATTTACAAGTACGACGCAGGAACCATTACCGAGGTAGGTGCAGATACTGAGAAGGCCAGTCTGAGCTTCAGCGATGAAACTCTCTACTTCCTCAACGGGGACAAGCAGATCAAATCTGCCGGTAGCAAGAGTTGCTCGGCCGACAGCCAGACTTACCGTCCTATCACCATCGGCGGAGCTTCGGCATAC